>NZ_JABWRM010000009.1:0-254895 GCF_014268955.1 Pseudomonas sp. RW3S2
CCCCCCCCCCCCCCCCCCCCCCCCCCCCCCCCGACAATCTCAAGCCTTGACCACCGCCTGCAGATTCCCCCACAGCCGCTCCACATCCGCCCGTTCGGTCGGCAGCGCGCCGACCGACAACCGAACCATCCAGCGGCCTTGCAGGGTTGCCGGGGTCACGTAGGCGTCGCCGGAAGCATTGAGCCGATCTGCCCAGCCACGGGTGTGATCATCCAGCGCCTCACCCTCCAGCCCCTCGGGTTCATGCCGAATGCACAGGGTCTGCAACTGCACCGGCGCCAGCAGTTTCCAGCCCGGCGCAGCCTCGACCTGCTCGGCCAGCCAGCGGGCATTTTCCAGGTCTCGGCGCAGGCGCTGCTGCAAGGCCTCGACCCCTTCGCTGCGCAGCATGAACCACAGTTTCAGCGCACGGAACCGCCGCCCCAGCGGTATGCCCCAGTCGCGCAGGTTCTTCACCTCGCCATCCACCGACGACTGCAGGTAGCTGGGGTTGGTACTCATCACCCGGATCAGGTGCTGCGGGTCGCGCACGTAATAGATCGAACAGTCGAAGGCCACGCCCAGCCACTTGTGCGCATTGACTACCACCGAGTCAGCCAGCTCGATACCGTCCCACATCCAGCGACATTCCGGGAGGATCATCGCCGAGCCTGCCATCGCCGAATCGACATGCAGCCACAACCCCGCCGCCTGGGCGATCTCACCGACCGGGCGCAACGGGTCCAGCGCCGTGGTAGCGGTGGTGCCGGTAGTAGCGACCACCGCACAGGGCTGGTTGCCTGCCGCCAGGTCCTGCTCGATGGCCGCCTGCAGCGCTTCGGGAATCATGGCGAAGCGCTCGTCGGTGGGGATCTGGCGAATGTTGTCGCGACCAAACCCGGCCAGCAGCGCAGCTTTGTCCACCGAGCTGTGGGCATGGGCACTGACGTAGACGATCAGCGGCTTGTCCTGGGCCTGCAGGCCGCCGCGAGCCAGGGCATAGTCGGTGCTGCGCTCACGTGCGCTGATCAGCGCGACCAGGGTGCTGGTGGAGGCCGTGTCCTGGATCACCCCGCTCCACTGCGCCGACAGCCCCAGCAGTTGGCGCAGCCAGTCGAGGGTGGTTTCCTCCAGCTCGCTCAGGGCCGGGCTGGACTGCCAGGACAGGCCGAGCACGCCAAGCCCTGTGCTGAGGAAGTCGCCGAGCACCGACGACAGCGTGCCGTTGGAGGGGAAGTAGCCGTAGAAGTCCGGATGCTGCCAGTGCGACAGGCCGGGCATCACCAGGCTGGAGACATCATCGAGGATGGCGGCGAACGGCTCGCCCTGCTGCGGCGCAGCCTCGGGCAGCGCGGCCTTGAGGTAGCCGGGCTCGACCTGGGCCATCACCGGGCGCTCGCCGACGGTCTGGCGGTAGTCGGCGATCAGGTCGATGAGCTGGTGGCCGTACTGGCGGAATTGTTCGGGGGTCACTGGGCGGGCTCCTGGGCGAAGGGATGAGGTGTCAGCACCGACACCCCGCAATCAGCCCAGTCTAGGCAACCCGTCCCCGCGCAATAACCCCGTTTCGCGCATAGCTGCTATCGCAACCGCGCATCTGCGCCCTGCACGCCGAACGACGACTGGCGCCACAGCTCGAATACCCGGTTACGCAACCAGCGGTGCTCGGCCGAGGCCTGCAAGCGCTGATGCCAGACCACCCAGTAGCGCTGACTGTGCTCGATGAAACCCAGCGGCCGCCAGGCCAGGCCATGCAAACGGCAAAGCTGGCGGGCGATATGCTCCGGCACCGTGGCCAACGCCTGGCCATTGCCGATCACCCGCACCATGGCACTGAAGAACGGCACCTGGAGCTGCATGCGCCGCTGCAGCCCCTGGGCACGCAGGTGACGGTCGATGAAGCTGTCCTTGTCGCCGCCGCCGGAAACCCGCACATGGCGATAGGCAAGGTAGTCGTCCTGGCTGATCGTGGCACAGGCAGTCAGCGGATGCTCGCCCGCCATCAGGCACACGGCCCGGTCTTCACCGAGCAGCCGGCCATGCAGGTTCGGCGGGGACTCATCGAACAGCGTGGTAGCCAGATCGACCTCACCACTGGCCAGCGAGGCGTATTGGCCAGCCTGCCAGGTGCGGTACTCGAGGGACACTCCAGGCGCCTCATGCTCCAGTGCCGTCACCAGGTCCGGAAGGATGTGCTCGGCCACATAGTCGGAGGCGGCGATGCAGAAACGCCGCTCGCAACGTGCCGGGTCGAAGGCGGCAGGCTGGCGCAGGGCGCTGAGCTCATCGAGCACCTGGCGCAAGGGTTCGACCAAGGTTTCGGCATGTTCGCTGAGCACATAGCCGCGGCCCTGGCGGACCAGCAGCGGGTCGCCGAAGGCATCGCGCAGATGGGCAAGCTGACGGCTCAAGGCCGACTGGCTGCAACCCAGGCGCTCGGCGGCGTGGCTGAGGTTCTTCAATTGCAGGAGGCAATCGAGGGTGCGCAGGTGGGCCAGGCTCAGTGAGGCGAAAGTGGGGGTCATGGGGTGACCTGCGCGGGTGAGGTGGAGGGCCCCATGAAGGGGCCCATCGGGCCGCGAGGCAGCCCGGCAGGAAGTCAGTCCGTCAGACCGACATAGACGTTCTGCACGTCTTCGTTCTCGTCGATCGCCTCGAGGAAGGCTTCGACCTCGGCCAGGGCTTCAGCACTCAGGCTGGCGGCGCTCACTGGGTTTTTCGGGGTGTAGCCGATTTTCGCCGAGGTGACGGTGAAACCATGCTCGGGCAGGGCCTTCTGCACCGCGTCCAGGTCGGTGGTGTCGGTGATGAACAGGGTCGAGCCCTCTTCCTCGCCGTCTTCGAAATCCTGGGCGCCGGCTTCGATGGCGGCCATTTCCGGGTCGGCATCACCTTCCGGGGTGGCCTCGATCAGGCCGACATGGTTGAAGTCCCAGGCCACCGAGCCGCTTGCGCCAAGCTGGCCCTTGCGGAACAACACCCGGATCTGGGCGACGGTACGGTTCACGTTGTCGGTCAGGCATTCGACGATCAGCGGCACCTGGTGAGGCGCAAAGCCCTCGTAGCTGACGGCATGGTACTGCACAGCCTCGCCATCCAGGCCAGCGCCTTTCTTGATCGCACGCTCGAGGGTTTCGCGAGTCATCGACGCTTTCTTGGCCTGGACGATGGCCAAGCGCAGGCGCGGGTTCATGTCCGGGTCGGCGCCAGACTTGGCAGCGATCTGAATCTCCTTGGCCAACTTGCCCATGATCTTGCCCTTGGCGTTGGCGGCGGTTTCTCTATGCTTGGCTTTCCACTGTGCGCCCATTTCGACTCTCTTTGTCTCAGCGGCCGGTTCAGGAAGCGACCGGCCAAAAGTGGGGAGAGTTTATACGCCCTCGCGGGTGGGATCGACAAGAAATCGCGTGGCAGCCATTCGCCGGCAACCCGCAGCGGCGAACCGCCGCTCCTGCAAGCGGTGGCTACCTGTGGGCGCGGCGGTGCGGCGACCCGACTTGCCCGCGAAAAAGCCCACACCGACTCAACCCTTGTCCGCCTTCCCCGCCGCCGCCGCGAACTTCGCCAGCCGCACATCCAGCCGCCGCGGGCGCTGCCCTCGGTCTTCGGCGCGTTCCTTGCGCCGCACGGCATCGCGCACCATCAGCGACCCCAGGTAGCGGATCGGCTCCGGCGGAAACTGCCCCAGCGGCCCCTTGACCAGGGGCGAGCGCGTCCAGGCGTTGTCCATCCCCAGGGCCAGCGACGAAAGGATCTGCCCACCCATGTGACAAGGCCCTACGCCGCTGCCGGAATAACCGAAGCCATAGAACACGTTGCCCTGCCCGTCCAGGCGGCCGAAGAACGGCAAGCCGGTCACCGAGCGATCCGATGGCCCGTTCCAGCTCGCAGCCAGCGGCACCTCGGCCAACGCCGGGAAGAACTCGCCCAAGGTTCGTTGCAGCAGCGCTCGGTAAGGCGACGGCTGATCGAAGACCGGCAGCATGCGCCCGCCATAGGCAAAGGTGTTGCCGCCCTTGCCGAGCATCAGGCGCCCGTCGGGGGTGTTGTGGTAGTAGTGCACGAAGATGCGCGAATCAAGCACGCTGATGCCGGTCTCCAGGCCCGTCTGGCGCAACAACTCGGGGCACGGCTCGGTGATCACCATGTCGCTGGAGACGATCGCCACGCTGCGCTCGAACTGCGCAAACTGCCGCGCCATCCAGGCATTGAGGCCCAGCACCACCCGGTCGGCACGCACGGTGCCGTGGGCGGTGCGCACCTGCACCGGGGTGCCGTGCTCAAGACTGGTCATCGCCGTGCCTTCGTGGATGCGCACGCCGCGCTGCAAGGCCACCCGACGCAGGCCACGCACCAGCTTGCCCGGCTGCACCGTGGCGGCCGCTGGCGAGAACCAGCCTTCCCGGTGGCGGTCAGAGCCGGCCCGGCGCTGCACTTCATCCAGCGCCAGACGCTGGAACGAGTTGATGCCCTGGCGCTGCAGCGCCGCGATCACCGCATCGGTACTGCCGACCTGCGCGGCATTGGTGGCGGTGTACAAGGTGCCGTCCATGCGGTAGTCGCAGTCGATGTGATGTTCGGCGCAGAACGTGCCGATGGCCGCGATACTGCGCTCCGACTCACGGACCAGGCGCACCGCCTCGGCCACACCGAACAAGCGCTCCAGGGTGAAGTACTTGGCCGACCACGACAGCGCGCAGCCCCCATTGCGCCCGCTGGCACCGGCGCCGCAGATATCCGCCTCGATCAACAGCACATCCAGCGCCGGCACCGCCTCCTTGAGCAGCAGTGCGGTCCACAAGCCGGTGTAGCCGCCTCCGACGATACAGACATCACAGCGCACATCGCCTTGCAGCGGCGGGCACACGGCTTCGTTTTGCGGGTCCAGGGCCTGTTGCAGCCAGAACGGTCTCATCGTTTCACTTTCCTTCAGGTACGTACCGGCTTGATCGCCATGCCGGTATTGGGTGCCACGTCATGTACCGCGTCTGCACTGACCGGGCGGCTGTTCCAGTGCGGCAGCAGCACCAGGGCGGAGAACAGCGCAGTGCCGGCGAACACGATGAACACGGTGACGCTGTCGAAGTAGCCCGGCAGCAGCCCACCCAGCACCGCGCCTACCGAGCCGCAGCCATTGACGAACCCGGCTGCGGTAGCGCCGGCCTTGGCGGTGCCGAAGTCGATGGCGGCCGCGCCGCTGATCATCGAGTCCGGGCCGTACAGGGTCAGGCCCATGACGAACAGCAGCGCCACCACCAGCAGCACGCTGCCGCTGTGCATGGCCGCCATGAAGCCGGCCAGAGTGACGGTCAGCAGCAGCAGACTGATCACGCAGGCAGGCATGCGCCGTGCACCGAACAGCTTGTCCGAGGCCAGGCCGATCAGGATCGGCCCAAGCAACCCGGCCAGCTCGAAGGCCGTGGGAATGATCGCTGCGCCAACCTTGCCCACCGAAGGCATCTGCTCGAAAACGATCACCGGCCCCCAGAGCAGGATCGCGTAACGCGCCGGCTTGAGCATGAAGTAGGCCAGCCCGAGCGTTAGGACCGTGCGGTTGCGCAGGATTTCGCGCAGCGGCGCCCAGACGCTGCACAGGTTCGCGCCTGGCGCCATGCTCTGTGGCTCCGGCTCTACCGCTGGCAGGCCGACGTCTTCGGGCTTGTTGCGCTGAAAGAGGAAGAACAGCAGCGCCACCACCGCCACCACCACGGCACTGGAGAAAAACGCTGCGTGCCAACTGCCGACCAGGGTGTACGCCCACCACCCGGCAAAGGGCGAGGCCACCAGGCCGCCAAAGGCGTAGCACGAACTCCACAGGCCCAGTACCCGGCCACGCTGGGAGGCGGGGAAGAAACTGCCGATGTTCTTGCACAGCCCTGCCCAGCCGGTCGACTGCGCCAGGCCCTGGATCAGCATGCAGGTGGCAAAGATCGGGAAGGTCGCGTAACTGCCCATCACCATCGCTGCTGCGGCCGAGATCAGCAGCCCACCGAGTACCACCACGCGCGGGCCGAAGCGGTCGGCGAGCATGCCCCAGGTGAACTGGCCTACGGCGTAGGCCGCCAGGTAGATCGCATCGAGGTTGGCCATGGCGGCTTTGTCGAGCATGAAACCTGGGTCTTCAGCAATGCCAAGCTTGGCGACCGAGAAGGCTTTGCGGGTGAAGTAGAAGGCGGCGTAGGCCAGCCAGGTGATGGCGAAGATCTGCATGCGCCACCGCTTGATGGCACCGAAAGACTGGTTCATTTGACTCTGACCTCTTGCTGAGTGTGCCGGCAGAATGTGAAGAAACGCCTGTCTTGTTGTTGTGTTGCGCACTGCATGACGGAGGGACGTCATCTGGCTGGACCATGGCCCGGTGCAAGGGCGTGTGAAGCTGCCCCGGGTTGAGCGACATGGAAAGAGCTGGTGACTGATAAATAAAATCGATTTATCGTATTTCACACATAAGCCCAGCTTTTAAAAGAACCTGTTCCGAGGTGCTCCATGTCCGTCTCGCAAGCGCAGCTGAAGGCCTTTCACGCGGTGGCCGAACACGGCAGCTTCACCCGGGCCGCCGAGAAACTCTTCCTCACCCAGCCAGCGGTGTCCGACCAGGTGCGCAAGCTGGAGGAACGCTTCGGCGTGCTGCTGTTCCAGCGCAACAAGCGTTCGGTGCAGCTCACCGACCTGGGCGAGCGCCTGCTGGGCATCAGCCAACGCCTGTTCGCCTGTGAGGCCGAAGCACTGGAGCTGCTGCAGGATTCGCGTGCCCTGCACACCGGCAGCCTGGTGCTGGCAGTGGATGCCCCCGTGCACGTACTGCCGCAGGTTGCGCGCTTCTGTCAGCGCTATCCGGGGATTCAGATCAAGATCGAGACGGGCAACACCGATGAGTCGCTGGCGCGCCTGTTCAGCTACCAGGCTGACCTGGCCCTGCTCGGGCGCGACGTCGATGACGAGCGGCTGTTCTGCGTGCCGATGCGGCGTGACCCGATGGTGGCCTTCGTCTCCCAGGACCACCCCTGGGCCAGCCGCGCCTCGATCAGCCTGGCCGACCTGGACGACACGCCGCTGGTCTTGCGTGAGCCCGGCTCGGTGACACGCCAGACCCTGGAAGAAGAGATGCAGCGCGCGGGCCTGCGCATCCGCCCGGCCATCCAGGTCGAGGGACGCGAAGCGGCGCGTGAAGCGGTGGTGGTGGGGATCGGCGTGGGCGTGGTGTCGGCGGCGGAGTTCGGCGCCGACTCACGGGTGTGCGCACTCCCCATCGTCGATTGCCAACGCCACTTGACCGAGACGCTGGTGTGCCTGAGCGAACAACGCACGCGGCGCGTGGTGGCGACGTTTCTGCAGATGGTGCAAGAAGCGTTGTGAGTTCAGCGGTGCCACCCCGCGACCATGCCGGCCCCCCCGTGATCTGCCCTATGCTGATGACTCGCCCCACAGCGGACCCCGCCCATGCTCTACCGCCTCAGCGCCGACACTCTGGTTCTGCTGCACCTGGCCTTCATCCTGCTGGTGCTGTTCGGCGGCCTGCTGGTGCTGCGCTGGCGCCGCGCCCTGCTCCTGCATCTGCCGGCCCTGGCCTGGGGCCTGGCGGTGGAATGCCTGCACCTGCAGTGCCCTCTGACCGACTGGGAAAACCGCATGCGCCTGGCAGCCGGCCAGGCCGGCTACCAGGGTGGGTTCGTCGAGCACTATGTCTGGCCGCTGATCTACCCGGCCGGGCTGACGCCACAGGTCCAGGTGCTGCTCGGGTTGATCGTGTTGCTGGTCAACCTCGGCATCTACGGCTATGTGCTCTGGCGCGGGAGGCGTGCTAGCGGGTAGCGATCACGAACAACCGGGGGAACGGCAGCAGCACCTTGCCATCGGTGGCTTTCGGGTAATCCTGCTCCATGGCCTGCAGGTAGAGTTGCAGGAAGCTTTCGCGCTCGGCCTCGTCCAGCCGCGCCAGGTACGGCCGCAGGCCCGAGCCCTTGAACCACTCCACCACAGCGCTCGCGCCGCCCTCGAGGACATGGTGATAGGTGGTGCGCCACACATCCACGCGTGTGCACAGTGGGCTGAGCAGGTCGTAGTAGAACGCGCCGCTGTGTCGCGGTGGCAAGGAAAAATCGCTGAACTTGTCTTTCCACGGGCCTTGGCTGGCAATCTCGCGCATGCGCTTGTGGGCAGGCTCATCGAGGTTGTCGGGGGTCTGCACCGCCAGGCTGCCCCCCTCGGAAAGCTGGCGGATCAGATGCGGGTACAGCTCACGGTGGTTCGGCACCCATTGCAACGAGGCGTTGGCGAGGATCAGGTCCTGGGGTTCGGCAGCCTCCCAAGTGGCGATATCGGCTACCTCGCAACGCACCCGCGGCACCTTCAGGCGTGGTCGCTCGCGCGCCTTGTCGATCATGTCCTGGTCGCTGTCCAAGGCCAGCACCTGGGCGTCGCCATGCTGTTGCAGCAGGACCTCGGTGGAGTTGCCAGGGCCGCAGCCAAGGTCCGTGGCGTGGCGTACCGGTCGCGCTGGCACAGCCGCGAGCAGATCGCGCACGGCACGGGTGCGTTCGTTTTCGAAGAGCGAATACTGGGTGGCGGACCAGGCCATGGGCGACTCCTTCGGCAGTTGGAAGCGCTAGCATATGCCTTTTGCCGAACGTTCGGGGTATCGGTCTGACCGATCCGCTTCGCCTGAACGAAAACAGGAACTGACAGCCTATGCTGGAGGTCATCCGCATAACCTCCATACGTCGCTCGCCATGAATGCCTTCCCCTACCCGCGTCTCGCCCTGCCCCTGGCCATCCTTGCGTTGATCGGCGCCTCCATCCTGCTCGCCTCGCCCTGGATGGGTCAGGGCTTCGAGCTGTCCGACCTGTCCACCGACAGCCAGAACCGCCTGACCCGGCAACTGGAGGACGGTAGCCTGCTGACCCTGGACAGCGGGTCGGCCGTGGACCTGGCGTTCGACAGGACTCAGCGACGGATCGACCTGCTCAAGGGCCAGTTGCTGCTGGAAGTGGCCCGGGGCGATACCCGCCCGCTGTTCATCGTCACCCCACAGGGCAGCCTGCGTCCGCTGGACGCGAAACTGATCGTCGAGCGGCTGCAGGACAGCAGCGAAGTCACCGTGCTGGAGGGGCGGGTCGAACTGTCTGTCAACGGTCGCCAACTGTCGCTCAACCGCGGCCAGCAGTTGCGCTTCGATGGCATCACGCCCGCAACCCTGACCCAGGTCGATACCGGCGATACCCAGGCAGCCTGGTACCTGGAGCGCCTGCCAGGCGACGGTCAACCGCTGAACGAAACGCTCGAGCGTCTGGCCCGACACCACCGCGGCCTGCTGTTGTTCGATACCCCGTCGCTGGCCGACCTGAAGGTCGCCGACGACCTGGCCCTGGACGACACCGACCAGGCCCTCGATGACCTGCAGGCCAGCTTGCCGATCAAGATTGCCCACTACACCGACTGGCTGACCGTGGTGCGCCGCAAATGAAAACGCGGCCGGTCCCCTGGGGAACCGGCCGCGTTTTCCGTACAGCCCGGCAGCGGTCAGTGACGCTTGGCGCTGCGGATCTGGTGTACCACACCCATGGCCACCACGATGGCCGCGGCGATACCGGTGGAGATCACCAGAATCTGGTAGTCAGGCATGAAGGCCATGGTCACCAGTGCGGCAACGATGAAGGCGATCACCAGGTAGGTCAGCCAGGGGAACAGCCACATTTTCAGGCGCACCTCGCGGCCCTCGGCGATCAGCTTGCGGCGCATGCGCAGTTGCGAGAAGGCAATCACCAGGTACACCAGCAGGGCGATCATGCCAGTGGTGTTCATCAGGGTTTCCAGCACGTCCTTCGGGCGCAGGGTCTCGCTGAAGTTGATCAGCGCGCAGACCACCGCCACGGCGCACGAGCCGAGGATTGCGTACACCGGGACACCGGTGCCGGCGCGGGTGATCTTGAAGAACGACGGCGCATCGCCCCGCTGGGACAGCGAGAACAGCATGCGCGAAGCGGTGTAGTGGCCGGAGATCAGGCAACTGCTCACCGAGGTCAACACCACGAAGTTCATCAGCAGCTCGGCATACGGCACACCCAGCAGTTCCAGGGTGCGGCGGTAGGCGCCATAACCGGAAACGCCCAGGTGCGGATCGTTCCACGGCACCAGGCAGACGATCAGGAAGATCGAGCCGACGTAGAACAGGCACACACGCCACACCACCGAGTTGGTGGCCTTGACGATCTGGGTAGCCGGGTCCTTCGCTTCCGAAGCCGCGATGGTCACGATTTCGGCACCGAGGAAGGCGAACATCACCCCGAGCAAGGCGCCGATCACCGTGGTGATGCCGTTGGGCATGAAGCCTTCGGCGGTCAGGTGGGTGATGCCGCGCACCTCACCGAACTGCCAGACGTTCATCACGGCGGCGGTACACACCACCAGGAAGCAGACGATCGCCACCACCTTGATCAAGGCGAACCAGAACTCGAACTCGCCGTAGTGCTTGACGTTGAAGAAGTTCACGGTGATCAGCAGCAAGGTGGTCGCCAGCACGAACACGTTGACGCTGACGTCGGGGAAGAAGCCATGCAGGATCTTGCCCGCCACGTAGGCTTCCCAGGCCATGAGGATGACCCAGTACCACCAGTACAGCCAACCGATGGTGAAACCCGCCCAGCGCCCGATGGCGCGGTCGGCGTAGGTGGAGAACGAGCCGGTGTCCGGCGAGGAGGTCGCCATCTCGCCGAGCATGCGCATGATCAGCACCACCAGGATGCCGCCGGCGAGGTACGCCAGGACAGCCGCTGGGCCGGCGCTGTGGATCACGCTGCCAGAGCCGACGAACAAGGCGCCGCCAATGACCCCGGCGATCGACATCATCGTCAGGTGGCGCGACTTGAGCGAGGCACTGAGCTTGCTCTCGTGCCCGCCTTCCGCGGAGGTGGTGGATGTGGATGTTGCGTCCATCAGTTGTGTACCCCGTGCTTCTTTTTATCCAAGGAAAAACTGTGAAACCCCGATGGTTATCGGCCTCACCTGTACATCAGCGCTATTGCGGGCAGGAGGTGTGAGGAACACACGCAGACCTTCCATGGCGGCCTGCTGACGCGCCCGAGGGTTGCCGCTCGGGCGAACTGAACGTGTTGCATCTGGCGATATCTGACACCTAATGTAAAAATGTCCGCCACATAGAGCCATGCACAGTGGCATGAAACTCGCACTGCACTGTACAGGCCGCCAATGCAATACACCCGCGACACCCTGCAGGCGCTTGGCGTTACGCACACCTGAAGGCACCCCATGCTGCGACTACATCCGGACTCCCCTACCCCGCTGGTCAACCAGATCATTGACGGGTTGCGCGAGCTCATCGACAACCAGACCCTCAAGCCCGGCGCCAAGGTGCCGTCTATCCGCGCGTTCGCCTCGACCTACTCGGTGAGTACCTTCACCGTGGTCGAAGCCTACGACCGCCTGGTGGCCCAGGGGCTGCTGGTCAGTCGCGGCAATGCGGGTTTCTTCGTCAGCCGCTCGGCGGGCGAGTTGCTCGACACGCACACCCCGCAAGCTGACACAACCCGACCATCGTTCAACTCCGAGTGGTACCTGCAACAGATCTTCGAGACCCGCCAACTGCCATTCAAACCCGGCTGCGGCTGGCTGCCCAACGACTGGATGTACGAAGACGGCTTGCGTCGCGGCATGCGCCAGGTGGCCGGCAGCCCGCTGGAGCTGTCTGGCTATGGTGACCCGATGGGCCTGCCCGAACTGCGCGCGCTGACCGCGCAGAACCTGCAGCAGGAGCTGTCGATCGTCGCCAGCCCTGCGCAACTGATGCTCACCCATGGCGCCAGCCAGGCGCTGGACCTGGCGGTGCGCACCCTGGTGCGACCGGGTGACGTGGTGCTGGTGGACGACCCAGGCTATCCCAACCTGATGAGCATCCTGCGCTTTCAGGGCGCGACCCTGGTCGGCGTGCCGCGCACACCGGTGGGCTACGACCTCGACCAGTTGGAGCGCTTGCTCGCCCACCATCGCCCGACAGTGTTCTTCACCCAGCCACACCTGCACAGCCCGACCTGTTCGCGCACGCCGCTGGCGCAGTTGCACCGCCTGCTGCAACTGGCGTCGCAGCATGGCTTGCGCCTGGTGGAGAACAACCTCTACGCCGACATGATCGCCGAGCCGCAGCCGTGCCTTGCCAGCCTCGACCATCTGCAGCAGGTGGTATACGTGGGCAGCTACTCCAAGAGCATCTCGCCCAACGTGCGGGTGGGCTACCTGGTGGCTGAAGCCGAGGTGATGCAGCAGCTGTTGCAGTTGAAGATGCGTTCAGGGCTGACCACCTCGCAGGTGATGGAGCGCGTGGTGTACGCCGCAGTGATCGACGGTCGCTGGCGCAAGCACCTCAAGCGCCTGCGCCAGCGCCTGGCCGAAGCGCATCAGGAAGTGGGTCGACACCTGCATCGGCTGGGCTTCGAGCTGTTCATCGAATCGGATGAAGGCATGTACATCTGGACCCGCCACCCGGCCATCCCCGACAGTGCGGCATTGCTGGACGATGCGCTGGAACAGGGGATCATGCTTGGGCCTGGGCAGTTGTTCATGGTCGATGCGCAGGCCACGGGGTGGATGCGGTTCAATGTGGCGTTCAGCACGGATCCCGGGATGTGGGAGTTGCTGGAGAAGGTGTTGGTGCGGCATGTCAGGCGAGGGTGAGGAAGGCTAATGAAAATCCCGACTCCTCACATCCAGCCCCCGCAATAACCCACTGACATCCTCCAACCGCCGCGCGATCAAGTGTCTGACACCATTTTCCTGCTCCAGCCGACCACTGACCTTGAGCAGTTGCGAGCCCACCAGGGCTCGCCGCTGTCGCTCGGCCAGATCCCGCCACACCACCACATTGAGCATGCCGAACTCGTCCTCCAGGGTGACGAAGGTCACGCCGCTGGCCGTCTGGGGGCGCTGGCGACCTACGACGATGCCGGCCACGGCGACACTGTCGCCATGGCTCAAGCCATCCAGCTCACGGGAGCTGCGGCAACCCAGCGCGCGCAGGCGTGAACGCAGCAGCGTCAAGGGATGCGGGCCAAGTGTGGTGCCAAGGGTCGCGTAGTCGGCGAACAGGTCTTCGGCCACACTCGGCGCCGGCAAGCTCACTTCGCTCTCAGGCGCAGACTCGACCCCAGCGAACAACGGCAGTTGCGCCTGCACGGCAGCGACCTGCCAGCGCGCCTGATGGCGATCGCGAGCCAGGGCACGCAAGGCACCGGCATCGGCCAGGCGCGCGCGGGCGCGGCTGTCGAGGGACGCACGCAGGCACAGATCCTCGACATCCCGCCATGGCTGCTGCGCCCGCGCCTGCTCCAGGCGCCGGGCGTCGTCTTCGCCGAAACCGCGGACCTGCCGCAGCCCCAGGCGAATCGCCAGGGCGCCATCGCCCTGCGGTTCCAGAGTACAGTCCCAGACGCTGTGAACGACATCCACCGGTCGCACTTCGATGCCCTGCCGACGCGCCTGCTGCAAAAGCTGGTCAGGGCTGTAGAAGCCCATGGGCCAGCTGTTGATCAACGCGCAGGTGAAGATCGCCGGCTCGTGGCACTTGAGCCAACTGCTGGCATAGCACAGCAAGGCGAAGCTGGCGGCGTGGGACTCGGGAAAACCATAGCTGCCGAAGCCCTTGATCTGCTCGAAGATGCGCTCGGCAAAGGCCAGCTCGTAACCGTTGCGCAACATGCCCTCGAGCAAACGCACGCGATGCGGCTCCAGCCCGCCATGACGCTTCCACGCCGCCATGCTGCGGCGCAACTGGTCGGCTTCGCCCGGGGTGTAGTCGGCTGCAACCATGGCCAGCTCCATCACCTGCTCCTGGAACAAGGGCACGCCGAGGGTGCGCTCGAAAACCGCCTTGAGCTTTTCCGAAGGATAGGTGACCGGCTCTTGCTTCAGACGCCGCCGCAGATACGGATGCACCATGTCCCCCTGGATCGGCCCGGGTCGCACGATCGCCACTTCGATGACCAGGTCGTAGAAGGTGCGCGGCTGAAGACGCGGCAGCATGGCCATCTGTGCCCGCGACTCGATCTGGAACACACCCATGGTCTCGGCGCGGCTGATCATCGCGTAGGTGGCCGGGTCTTCCTGGGGGATGCTGGCCAGGGTCAGCTCGCGGCCACGGTGCAGCCGGAGCAGATCGAAGCAACGGCGCAGGGCGCTGAGCATGCCCAGGGCGAGCACATCGACCTTGAGCAGGCCGACCATGTCCAGGTCGTCCTTGTCCCATTGGATCACCGTGCGCTCGGGCATGGCGGCGTTCTCCACCGGCACCAGCTGGTCCAATGGCTGTTCGGAAATCACGAAGCCGCCAGGGTGCTGCGACAGGTGCCGAGGGAAACCGATCAGCTCCCCGGCCAGCACCAGGATGCGTCGCAACGACGGGCTCTGCGCCTCGAAGCCGGCCTCGGCCAGGCGCTGCGCATCGGGAATGCGATCGCTCCAGCGCCCGCAGCATTTGGCCAGGGCATCCACCTGGTCGCTCGGCAGGCCCAGCACCCGAGCCACGTCACGCACGGCGCCGGCGGCGTGATAAGTGCTGACCACCGCCGTAAGTGCCGCGCGGTGCCGGCCATAGCGCCTGAACACGTACTGAATCACCTCTTCGCGGCGGTCGTGTTCGAAATCCACGTCGATGTCAGGCGGCTCGTTGCGTTCGCGTGAGAGGAAACGCTCGAACAGCAGGCGGTGGGTCATCGGGTCGAGCTCGGTGATCCCCAGCACGAAACACACCACCGAATTGGCGGCAGATCCCCGCCCCTGGCAGAGAATGTTTTGCCGACGGGCGAAATCGACGATGTCATGGACGGTGAGGAAGTAACTCTCGTACCCCAACTCTTCGATCAGCGCCAGCTCGCCTTCGAGGGTCTGGTACACCTCGGCGCTCGCGCCTTGCGGCCAGCGTATCGCCAGGCGCTGCTCGCACAACCGACGCAACCAGCTCGCCGGGCTGTGGCCTTCGGGGACCAGCTCACGGGGGTACTGGTACTTCAGCTCGCTCAGCTCGAAGCGGCAGCGCTCGGCGATGACCAGGGTTTCGGCCAGCAGGTCGCCGGGGTGCAGTTCGGCCAGTTGTTCGCGGCTGCGCAGGTGACGTTCGCCATTGGGGTAGAGGTAGCCACCGGCTTCGGCCACCGTGCAGTGCTGGCGGATCGCGGTCATGCAATCCTGCAAGGCGCGACGGCCACGCACATGCATGTGCACGTCACCACAGGCCACGGCGCGAATCGCCAGTTGCCCGGCCAGGACACGCAAACGCTGCAAGCGCGATGCGTCGTCGCTGCCACGGTGCAGGTGCACCGCCAGCCACAGGCGGTCGGGGAACAGTGTCTGCAACCAGCGACCGGGTTCGGGGTCGCCAGGGTCGTCAGCGATCCACAGCGCCAGCAAGCCTGCGCAATGTGCCTGCAGGTCTTCGGCCAGTAATCGATACTCGCCCTTCTCTGCCCGGCGCCGCGCGCGGGTGATGAGCGCGCAGAGGCTCTGGTAGCCGGTCAGGTTCTCCACCAGCAGCACCAGGCGCGGCCCGTCCTGCACCTGCACTTCGCTGCCGACGATCAACCTTACGCCATGCTCACGGGCTGCCTGCCAGGCACGGACAATACCGGCCAGGGTGCATTCGTCGGTGATTGCCAGGGCCTGATAGCCCTGCTCATGGGCTCGACGAAACAGCTCGTCGGCGCTGGAGGCGCCGCGCTGGAAACTGAAATTCGACAGGCAATGCAGCTCGGCATACTCAGGCAGGCTCATGCGAACCAGCCCTGCAGCCATAGGGGGCCGGGTTGGGCGAGGTCGCGGTAGGCCCAACCGCGCAGCCCTTCGCGGGTTTCGATGCGGTAGTAGTCACGGCGCACATCGCCGCCATCCCACCAGCCCGACTCGATGCGCTCGGCCTGGCCAAGCCATTGCAGGCCGCCCTCGGGCAAGGCCAGGGCCTGGGCCAGCAACCAGCCAGGACGGCTACCGGGCGCGACCGCCAGGCTGCCCGCCGCGCCCTGCTCGCTGGCCTGCCAGGCGTGCTCGGGACGGTGATCGGCTTCGGCGCGCAGGCCCTTGACCGCCTCGTCCCCCAACCGCGCCCGCAGGCGCTCGCGCAACTGTTCCCAGGGCTGGGCCTGCTGCGCGCGCGGGTCGAACAACGCACGATGCTGAGGCACGAAGGGGGGCAGGTCGTCGGCCAGCAGGCGCAGGTTGCGCACCGGTGCCGGAATGCGCAGCGGTTCCAGCCGGCCACGGGCCAGTTCGAAGAGCATCGCCGCTTCGCGCTCGGCCGCCAGCAAGCCGACCTTGAGCACGGTATCCGGCCCTTCGGCGTGCTCCAGATGCAGGTCGAAGCGCTGCACGCCGCAGTCACGCCCGGCAAGAAAGGCGGCCAGATCGTTGATCAACCGGCGCAGGGGAAACAACAACGCCTGGTGCGATTCCACATCGAAATTCAGCTCCAGCCTGGACTCGAAGCGGTCTGGCGGCTGATAGAAATCCAGCCCCAGCGCACGCTGGCCGAAGAGTTGGTCCAGATGCAACTGCACAGGCGCAGCAAAACGCTTGGCCAGGGCAGCGCGCGGCAAGGCCATGACCTCCCCCAGCCGACGCAAGCCCATGCGCGAGAAGGCTTGGGCGGCATCGGCAGGCAAGCCCACCCGGTCCAGAGGCATGTTCGCCAATGCCGCGCGCGTCTGCTCGGCGCAGGTCAGCGCCAAGCCATCGTGCCCGTTGGCCAGCATGCGTGCCGCCACCGGGTTGCTCGCCAGCACAATACGATGGCGCAGGCCGAGCCCCTGCAGCTCTGTACGCAGGCGCGCCTCGAAACTCGACCACGGACCGAACAGTTGCAGGCTCGACCCCACCTCCAGCAACAACGCACGTGGATAGTGCAGGCTGACCTGGGCGCTGAACCGATAGGCCCAGGCCGCCAACAGTTGCTGTACCTCATCGATACGCGCCGGATCGGCCTCGACACAGGTGAAGCCGTCAGCCAGGGCCCGGGCGGCAGCCAACGTCTGCCCGGCGCGCAGGCCCAGGTCGGCGGCCGCCGCATTGACCGCCTGCAACACGCGCCGTTGAGTTGGGCCGCCCAGCAGTACCAGTGGTGAATCGGCGTCGTCCCGTCCGCGCTGGACAGTGTCCAGCGCCAGTTGCGGCAGCAGGATGCAGGCCCAGAGCATGGCGCATCAGCCTCGTCCGGGAGCAGCGATGGGCGTGGCCGGCACCAGGCCGCCACGGCACTTGAGCACGCGCCACTGTGCCGGACGCGTATCGATGGCGATACGCAAAGCCGCAGGCGACGGGTTGTGTGCCGCCTGCTGGGATCGACAGGCGAAGGCCAGCGCATCGCCGGTTTCAGCGGCCACCTGCAGGCGGCGCAACGCTCGGTCGTCGGCGCGTTCCGGCCAGCACAGCACCGCGGCACAACTGCCAGAGCGCAGGCACTGCTCGGCAGCCCACAGGGCATCGTCCGGCTCAGCCGCGACCTGCGCCAGCCAGCGCAGATCGACGCCTGCCGCCTGCCAGGCCGGTGCGTAGGGAATGAATGGCGGCGCCACCAGCACCACCCGCCCACCCTCGCCACTCAGCCGGGCGAGTGTCGGCCAGAGCAACTGCAGCTCACCGCAACCGGGGCTGGCCAGCAGCAACTCGCTGAGCGCCGCCGACGGCCAGCCCCCCTCAGGCAGACGCTCGTCCAGCACGGCATGACCGGTGGGCTGCAGGCCGAGCGGGCGCGCCTGAACCTGCCGCCCACGCCAGATTCGGCGCTGGTCGAGCAGCCCCTCGAGATCGACCACCGCGCCCATCAGTCACGCCTCAGCAGGCCGCAGAACACGCCTTCGATGCAGAAGTCGTGCTCGGGGCCCACGTCGATGGGGGCATAGGCCGGGTTGCGCGGCAACAGCCGATAGCCGCCAACCACCCGTTGCAGGCGCTTGATGGTGACCTCGCCATCGAGCCGCGCGACGACGATCTGCCCGTCACGGGCATCGGCCTGCTGGAGAATGCCAACCAGATCGCCGTCGAGGATGCCGTCGCCGATCATCGAATCGCCCCGCACCTTGAGCAGGTAGTCGGGCGTGCGGCGGAACAGGCTGGGGTCGATCAGCAGTTGTTCGTGGATGCCCAGGTCCGGGCCGATCGGTGCACCGGCGGCGACCCGGCCAAGCACCGGAATCTCGAGGATCTCCGGGCGGCGCAGCGGTTCGGCCAGGCGAATGCCTCGCGCCTGGTTAGGCGTGACCTCGATGTAGCCGCCCTCATGCAGGGCGGTGATGTGCTTGCGCGCCACGCTGCGCGAGGCAAAACCGAAGCGCTCGGCGATATCGGCCAGGCTCGGCGGCTGGCCGTGGTCGGCGATGCGCTCGCGGATGAATTCGAGAATGGCGCGGCGTTTGGGGGATAATTTGTCCATGGAGCACATTTGTACTCTTTTCCAGGAACACTGAACAGCCCCCTTCGTCGCCGCACCTCGGGTCTTTGCCCAGACCGACGCCCTCGAACAGCGCCCCTGTGGCGCGCAACCGACATCGAACGCACCACTTCAGATTCCATTCAGATTCGATACCGATAATCCACCCCGTCAAGCCCAATTGGGGGGAGTTTCATGACCGAATCTCAATGGAGCAGCCTGCTCCCACTCGCTATCGGCAATCACCCGGATCATCGCGCGCACCTGTCGCTTCATCGAGCGGATGACCCCACGCGCAAGGACTTGGAGCACTTTATCCACCAATGTTTTGCCACCGTGCACCAGGCCGATGTGCAGCATTACCTGCCAGAGCTGCTGGCATTGCAGGACAGTCACGGCCAACTGATCGCAGCTGCAGGCGTGCGCCCCGCCTGCGAGGGTCCGCTTTTCCTCGAAAAGTATCTGGACATGCCCTTGGAGGCCGCCGTTTCCCAGCTCACAGGCACTTCGCCAAGCCGCGCCTGCATGGTCGAGGTAGGCAACCTGGCTTCGCTCAGCGCCGGCAGCGCCCGCATCATTATCATTGCCATCACCTGGCTGCTTGCCATCCGTGGCCTTGAGTGGGTCGCATTCACCGGCGCCGCGACCTTGATCAACAGCTTTCGGCGGCTAGGACTGACACCCACCGTGCTGGCGTCGGCCGACCCAAACCGCTTACCAGGCCAGGTAGACCAATGGGGGACCTATTATGACCAACGCCCCCAGGTGTTCGTCGGGCGCATCGGCGATGGCTTCGACGCGTTGACCCGATCCGGCGTATTCCAACGACTGGGCTTTCCCGCGATTGCCAGGGAGGCCGGTCATGCTGCGTGAACTGGAGCGTTTCCGCGAGCAACTGATGTCGTTCGCACGTGATCATGCAGGTGCCGTGGCGGTCAAGGGTGCGACTGACCGTTACACCTATCGGCAATTGCTCGCAGAGGTGGAGCTGCGCGCTCAGGTGCTGCATCGACAACCTGCGGGTACATTGGTACTGGCCCTGGATAACGGCCCTGAGCTGTTGTTCTGGGATCTGGCGGCCTTGTTCGCAGAGCGCCCCTGCGTGATCGTGCCGTCGTTCTTCAGTGCGGCGCAGTTCGATCACTGCATTGTCCAAAGCGGTGCATCAGCCGTGTTGTGCACGACGCAGTGGACGCCGCATCTGCTAGACAAGGGATTTGTCCAGAATGGTGAGTTCTGGGTACGCGAAAACGCGACCTGCGCGCAATTGCCTGATGGCACAACCAAGATCACCTACACCTCTGGCAGCACCGGCAACCCCAAAGGTGTCTGCCTCAGCGCCGAAGCCATACTGCGTGTAGCGCGCGAGCTGGAAGCTGCCAGCCGACCAGCCGAAACACTGCACTATCTGGCAGTGCTGCCAGTGGGTGTGCTGCTGGAGAATATTGGTGTCTACGCCGCACTGATGGCGGGCGCCTGCGTACAGCTATATCCGCAGCAGCAGTTGGGCATGAACGGGGCGAGCCAAGTCGACTTCAAGCGGCTGCTGGGCGTCATTGCGCTCAGCGGTGCGCAGAGCCTGATACTCGTACCGCAATTGCTGATGGGGCTGGTCATGGCCATCGAGCGCGGACTGATGCGCGTTGGCCCACTGCGTTTAGTCGCGGTGGGCGGTGCACGGGTATCGCCAAGCCTGCTGGCACGGGCCGAAGCGGTCGGGCTACCGGTGTTCGAAGGGTATGGTCTGTCGGAATGCGCGTCTGTGGTTGCGCTGAACCGTCCGGGGGCCATTCGCCCTGGCAGCGTCGGCAAGCCATTGCCCCACGTGCAGGTGCGCATTGCCGAGGACGGCGAGGTGCTGGTGGCCGGCTCGACCTTGCTTGGCTACCTGGAGGACGCCCCGGTTACCCAGTCATGGTGGGCGACCGGCGATCTCGGCCATCTCGACGACGAGGGCTACCTGTACCTGAACGGGCGCAAGAAACACCAGTTCATCACCAGCTTCGGGCGCAACGTCAACCCAGAGTGGGTTGAAGCCGAGCTGACCCAGAGCGGCGTCATCGCCCAGGCATTCGTACATGGCGAAGCCTTGCCGCACAACCTGGCACTGCTGTGGCCACTGGACCCCACCGCCAGCGATGAAGCCATCGAGCAGGCCGTGCAGCACTGCAACGCGCAACTTCCCGATTACGCCCGAGTGTCTGCATGGCGCCGTTTGCCGAGCCCACTGAGCATCCATGACGAGACCCTGACTGCCAATGGCCGTCCTCGGCGCGAGGCGATCCTGAAGCGTTACCACACGTTGTTATCCGACATTACTTTGTGAGGTCTACCATGTCCTTTTTCGACACCCTGCAAACACAGACAGCCCAACAACGCCAGGCATTGTTCGCTGTGCCGGTGATCCGTGAAGCCTTGGCCGGCCAGGTCAGCCTGGACAGCTATGTCGCCTTCCTGACCCAGGCCTACCACCATGTTCGTCACACCGTTCCACTGATGATGGCCTGTGGCGCACGCTTGCCGTCGCGGCTGGAGTGGCTGCGCGGCGCGGTGTGCGAATACATCGAGGAGGAGTACGGCCACGAGCAGTGGATTCTCAACGACATCAAGGCGTGCGGCG
This sequence comes from Pseudomonas sp. RW3S2, assembly GCF_014268955.1. Lineage (NCBI taxonomy): Bacteria > Pseudomonadati > Pseudomonadota > Gammaproteobacteria > Pseudomonadales > Pseudomonadaceae > Pseudomonas > Pseudomonas sp. RW3S2. Next base: position 21,019 of record NZ_JABWRM010000009.1, read on the forward strand.
GTGACTGGGAAGCGGTACGTGATGGTCGACCGGCACTGTCGATAGAGCTGATGGTCGCCTACCTCTACGACCTGATTGCTCGCGGCAACCCGGTCGGCCTGTTCGGCATGGTCAACGTGCTCGAAGGCACCAGCATCGCCCTGGCCACCCAGGCGGCGGGCACCATCCAAAGCACCCTGGGCCTGCCCAACCAAGCGTTCAGCTACCTCAGCTCCCATGGTGCGCTCGACCAGGGCCACATGCAGACCTACAAACAGTTGATGGACCGTCTCGACGATGCTGCGGATCAACAGGCCGTCATCCACGCAGCGAAAGTCGTCTATCGCCTGTACACCGAGATGTTCCAAGGCTTGCCACGCGCTGGGCAGCATGAGGTGAATCATGCGTTTGCCTGAATCTGTCGTGATCCTTACCGGCGCCAGTGGCGGCATTGGCCTGGAGCTGGCCGAGCAGTTGTGCGCTGCCGGTGCCCAGGTGCTGGCCGTCAGCCGACATATGGGCAAGCTGGCCAGCCTGATGAACCGATACCCGGACCGTCTGTACTGGCAAGCCGCCGACCTGCGCACACGAGAGGGGCGAGAACAGGTGGTCGCCCGCGCCCGCGAGAGGGGCCACGTCAACGTGCTGATCAACGCCGCTGGCGTGAACAGCTTCGCCCTGCTCGATCAGCTGGACGAGCAGGCGCTCGACGAACTGCTGGACATCAATCTGACGGCGCCGCTGCAACTGACACGTGCCTGCCTGCCACTGCTGCGTGCTCAGCCCAAGGCGCTGGTGGTCAACGTCGGCTCAACCTATGGATCGATCGGCTATCCGGGCTACGCCACCTACTGCGCCAGCAAGTTCGCCTTGCGCGGGTTCTCGGAGGCGTTACGCCGTGAGCTGGCCGACACCACGGTCAACGTCCTGTACGCCGCCCCACGGGCAACTCATACCGCCATGAACAGCAGCGCCGCGACCGCGCTCAACCAGGCGCTGAAGGTCGGCATGGACGACCCGGCAGATGTCGCGCGCGCTGTGCTCGAGGCCGTGGAGTCCGAGCGCAGCGAGGTATACCTGGGCTGGCCGGAAAAACTCTTCGTGCGAATCAACAGCATGCTGCCAGGCATCGTCGATCGCGCGCTACGCAAGCAACTGCCCGTCATTCGCCGCTATATCGGTAACCACTCCAAGGAGTCAATCAAATGAAGCGCCTGTTCGTCGCCAGCTTGCTGGCATTCACACCTTTGACCTGGGCATTGGACCAAGCCGGCTCCGAACACCTGAGCAGCCTGCAGCAGCGCTGGGCGCAGATCCAGTATCAACTGCCCAAGGAAAAACGCGCCGACGCGCTTGAAAAGCTGGCTGGCGATGCCGCCACGTTCGTGCATCAGTACCCCGGCACCCCTGAACCCTTGATCTGGCAAGGCATCATCAACAGCAGCTGGGCCGGGGCTACAGGTGGCCTTGGCGCATTGAGCAAGGTCAAGGCGGCGAAGGCCAGCCTGGAACAAGCCATGAAACTGGACCCCAACGCCTTGCAGGGTTCGGCCTACACCAGTCTCGGCACGCTATACGACCAAGTGCCTGGCTGGCCGATCGGGTTCGGCGATTCCGACAAGGCAGACGCCTTGCTGCGCCAAGCCCTGCAGATCAACCCCAACGGGATCGACAGCAACTACTTCTGGGCCGATCACCTCTACCGGCAGAAGCGTTATCCTGAAGCCACTCAAGCCCTGCACAAAGCCTTGCAAGCCCCACCGCGACCAGGACGTGAGTTGGCTGACCAAGGTCGGCGCGGCGATATCGATGCTTTAATGAAAATGATCAAGGACAAACAGGACTGAGCATGCGGCTGCTGCTGGTTGAAGACGAAATTGCACTGGGTGAAGGGATCTGTGACGGTTTGCGCCAGGAGGGCTACACCCTGGACTGGCTTCGTGACGGTGTCAGTGGCTTGCATGCGCTGCAACATGAGAGCTTCGACCTGGTGATTCTGGATCTTGGTCTGCCTCGCATGGATGGCCTGGAACTGTTGCGACGGGTACGCGCCGGTGGCGAAAGCCTGCCGGTGCTAATCCTCACGGCACGGGATGCACTGGACGACCGTATCTCCGGCCTCGATGCCGGCGCTGACGATTACCTGGTCAAGCCTTTCGACCTCAACGAGCTCAAGGCGCGCTTGCGCGCCTTGCTGCGGCGCAGCGCCGGGCGCGCCAAGCTGTTGATCGAGCATGCAGGCGTCAGCCTTGATCCGGCCACCCAGCAAGTGCACTACAAAGGTAACGAGGTGGTGCTGACCCCCAAGGAATACCTGCTGCTGCACGAACTGTTGGCGCAACCGGGCAGGGTCTTCACCCGTGAACGCCTGACCCAGCTACTGTATGGCTGGGACGAAGAGCCCGAGAGCAATACCCTGGAGGTCAATATCTACCACCTGCGCAAGAAGCTGTTCAACGGTCTGATTCGGACGGTGCGCGGGATCGGCTACCTGGTCGAGGCGAAGGCATGACTTCGCTACGCCAACGCACACTCTGGCGGGTGATGCTATTGCTGCTACTGGGCACCGGCCTGCTGGCGCTCTACAACTATCACGACAGCCGCCGCGAGATTAACGAAGTCTATGACGCCCACCTCGCCCAGAATGCTCGCCTGCTACAGGGCGTCATGAACATGCCGGTGCAGGAAGGCTCACGGGAAGTGCTGTATCAGGCCTTCAACGAGGCTCTGAGCAAGGCAGGACGGCATCAGGTCGGGCACCCGTATGAAAGCAAACTGGCTTTCCAGGTGTGGCAGGAGGGGGCAGGCCTGCTGGTGCATACCCCCAGCGCACCGACCATGCCTCCTCCAACTGCGGCGGGCTTCTACGATTTCACCTCCGCTGGCGAACAGTGGCGTGGTTTCGTGTTACCGGTGCCGGAGAAACACTGGGTGATCTGGGTAGGCGAGCGTGACGACGTACGTTACGACCTGATCGACCGCATCGTGCGTCACACGCTGCTGCCTTTTTTACTCGGCAGCCTGGCATTGGCATTGCTGGTCTGGGCCGCCATTGGCTGGGGGCTTGGACCGCTCCAGAACATGGCCAATGTCATACGCGGGCGTCACGCCGACTCGCTGGAGCCCCTGCAACTGGTGCCCCTGCCCTCGGAGCTTGAGCCCATGCAGGCCGCCATCAACCGCTTGCTGGCCCAGATCAAGGACCTGCTACGGCGCGAGCATCGGTTCATCGCCGATGCCGCCCACGAAATGCGCACGCCGTTGGCGGTCCTGCGCCTGCATGCACAGAATGCCTTGGCTGCCAGTAACGATAGCGAGCGGCAAAAAGCGCTGGGCTTTCTCATGGGCGGTGTCGATCGGTTGACGCGAGTGGTCAATCAGCTGCTGACACTGGCCCGCGTCGAACCCCGGCTGGGTCAGCGTGCGACTACCCGCGTAGACCTGGCCGAAGTGGTCGCCGACACACTGGCCGATCTGACCCCATGGATACTGGACCGGGGGCTGGAGCCCTCCCTGGAGATCGACGAAGGCGACCATCACTTGGTGATCGATGCTGGCGCGCTGGGCATCGCCCTGCAGAACCTGGTGTCCAACGCGGTAGAGCATTCACCGCCGGCAGGCCGCATCATCGTGTCACTCAAGCGCCTGGACAACGCCTTCGAATTAGTGGTCGAGGATGAAGGCCCGGGTATCGATGAAGCGAGTCTTTCCCGTGTATTCGAACGGTTCTACAGTCGTAACACCACGAACGGTGCAGGTCTGGGTCTTTCGATAGTGGCGACTATCATCGATCGCCTTGGGGGCCAGGTGCGACTGAAAAATCGACCGCACAAAGGGCTGGCAGCCACCTTGCGACTGCCCATGGCGTGATGTCGAGGCCCTTGACCGGTCATCGATCAATACAGGTATGATGGCTGCTGCTGAATTGTTTCTTCACTGCCAGGATGCCCGATGCTGACCGCCCTGCTGTTCGACCTCGATGGGACCCTCACCGACACCGACACCCTCCACCTGCAGGCATTTCGCAAGCTGCTGCACGAGTACGACGGCCGCGAACTGACCCAGGAGCAATTCAACGCCCAGGTCAGCGGGCGTTCCAACGGTTTGCTGTTCAAGGAGCTGTTCCCCCAGGCCGATGCAGCTGAGTGCAAGGCTCTGGCCGACCGCAAGGAGGCGTTGTTCCGCGACATGTCGCCCACGCTCGAGCCGATGCCGGGCCTGCTGCGCCTGCTGGACCACGCCGAGCGCCACGGCATCGGCATGTGCGTGGTGACCAATGCCCCACGGCTGAATGCCGAGCACATGCTAGGGGCCATGGGCCTGGGCAAGCGCTTCGAGCATGTGCTGGTGGCCGACGAGCTGGCCCGGCCCAAGCCCGACCCCTTGCCCTACCTCACCGGCCTCCAGCGCCTGGAAGCCAAGGCCGAGCAGGCACTGGCCTTCGAGGACTCACTGCCCGGCGTGAAAGCGGCGGTCGACGCCGGGATCTTCACCGTGGCCCTGGCCACCACCCAACCAGCCGAGCGCCTGCTGCAGGCCGGCGCGCAACTGGTGATCGAGGATTACAACGACCCACGGCTGTGGGCGTTGATCAAAGAGATGCAGGCGTAACCTGCTCCTCGACAGGAGGGGCGGTTCGCCGCTGCGACTTGGCCCGCGCCTACCGAAGGGTGGTTCAAGCCCGTCGCGCAACCATCAGGAAGATCACCAGCGCCAGCCCCGGCAATACCGCGCCCACCAGCGCCACGCCATTCCAGCCATAACCCGCATACAAGGCACTGGCCACCGCCGACCCCAGCGCACCGCCGATGAAGATACTGGTCATGTACACGGCATTGAGCCGCCCACGGCTGGCCGGGTCCAGCGCGTACACCTCACGCTGGCCGATCACCATGTTCATCTGCACGGCGAAGTCCAGCAACACCCCGGTCAACCCCAGGCCGATCACGCTGTAGCCCGGCGCACTCAATCCGAACAGCAGCGACACTGGCGCCAGCACCAAGGCCAGCAACGACGCCTGGCGCGCATGCCCGGCATCGGCAAGGCGACCGGCAATCGGTGCAGCAATCGCGCCCACCGCGCCCACCAGCGCGAACAACGCGATCTGGCTCTGCGACAGGCCATGTTCGGTCGCCAGCGCCAAGGGCACGGCGGTCCAGTACAGGCTGAACGTCGCGAACATCAGGCCCTGATACAGCGAACGCTGGCGCAGCAACGGGTAGCGCCGAAGCAGCCCGCCCAGCGAGGCCATCAACTCGACGTAGCTGGCCTTGTGCTCCGGCACACGCCGCGGCAGGGTCACGGCCAGCAGCACGACGATAGCCGCCATCAGCACCGCCGCCCCCAGGAACACGGCACGCCAGCCGAAGTGATCGGCCACCAGGCTCGACAAGGGCCGTGCCAGCAGGATGCCCAATAGCAGGCCACCCATGATGTTGCCCACCACCCGGCCACGCTGTTGCTCCGGCGACAGATGCGCAGCCAGTGGGATCAGCATCTGCACCGCCACCGAACTGAAGCCGATCAGCAAGGCATAACCGAGAAACAGCTCACCTTGGCCATGCCCGCTGCTGCCCGCCAGGAGCAGGCTGGCGCAAGACAGCACAGCCGTGGCGATCATCAGCCGACGGTTCTCCACCAGGTCGGCCAACGGCACCAGCAACAGCAGGCCCAGGGCGTAACCCAGCTGGGTAAGCGAGACGATCAGGCTGGCACGCTCGGTGGACAGCCCAAGGTCAGGCGCAATCAGGCCGACGATGGGTTGGGCGTAGTAGATGTTGGCAACGATGGCACCACAGCAGAACGCCAGCAGCGTCACCAGGCCTCGGCTCAGTGATGTGCCGGATGTAGAGGATGTCGCTAAAGAAGCAGTCATTTCAGATTCTTCACACATGGCAAGACATGCCACGCACCTTAGCGGCCAGGGCCTGCCGAGGGAATCGGGCCACAGCGCAAAGCGCCGTTGCGCCAGGCGCAACGCCACCACGCTCAAGGCCTGAGCAACGACTCGCAGAACTCGATGAAAGCCGTTACCCGCCGCGACCAACGATGGTTGGGCAGATACAAGGCGTTGATATTGCCACTGGCAGCGATCGGATTGGCCTGCCAGCCCGGGAACAACCGCACCAGACGCCCGGCAGTGACATCGTCCCGTACCAACCAGTCAGCCAGCAGGCTGACACCACTGCCCGCCACCGCCGCCTCGCGCAGTAAATCGGAGTTGGCGCAGCGCAAGGGCCCGGTCACATCCACCTCGATCAGCTCATCACCTTGGCGCAGTTGCCACGGTCGCCCCAGGCCGCCATAGCGAAAGCGCAAGCAGGCATGCTCGCTCAGTTGCGCGGGGTGCTCGAGCGCAGGATGGCTGGCCAGGTAGTCCGGGCTGGCCACCAGCCAGCGCTCGAAAGTGCCCAGGGTACGGCTGACCAGCTCGTCGCTCGGCGCCGGATCACCCAGGCGAATGGACAGGTCATAGCGTCCGTCGAGCAAATCGTCGAAGCGATCGCTCAGGTCGATATCCAGCTCCAGCGCGGGGTAGCGGGCCATGAAGCGCCCCAGGTGTGGCGCGATCATCCGCCGCCCGAACTCCACAGGCAGGCACAGGCGGAGCACGCCCACCGGTTCCTGTCCACGATCGGCGACGCTGGCATCGGCCTCGGCCAGGGCCGCGACGATAGCGCGGGCGCGCTGATAGTAGCCGACGCCCGCCTCGGTCAGGCTGACCTGCCGGGTCGAGCGGTTGAGCAGGCTGGTACCCAGCTCGCTTTCCAACGCATCGACCAGGCGCGTCACCGACGAGGTCGCGACCCCGAGCCTTCGGCCGGCAGCGGAAAAGCCCTGAGCCTCAACAGTCGCCATGAACATCTTGATGGCTAGCAGCTTGTCCATTGGCGTGGTTCCGTGCAGAAAATCCCGGAACCTTCCTACAATCACAGTCCGGAATCAAGAAAGGCAAACGTCCATGCCCGACAACCTGTTCAGCCCCCTGCCCCCGCTCGACCCTGCAACAGCCGAGCAATTCGACGAGCTGCTGCGCCGCCCGGGACTGCGCATCGAGCGCATCGTCTCCAGCGGCCAATGCAGCCCGCCCGGTTTCTGGTACGACCAGGCCGAAGGCGAGTGGGTGGTGGTACTCAGCGGCAGCGCCGGGTTACGCCTGGAGCACGAGAGCGAAATACGCATACTAAAGGCGGGCGACCACCTGGATATCCCGCCACATTGCAGGCACCGCGTAGAGTGGACGCAAGCCGATGCGACGACAGTCTGGCTGGCAGTGTTTTACGGGAGCGCCACAGACTAGAGCTGCTTGAGCGCGATTTCCGCCGCCCCACCCTTGCCATCGCGCCGCTCGCTCATCCAGTCGTTGACCTTCTGCCCGAACTCGGCCGGCGCCTTGCGCCCGAAACGCCGCGCCAGGTCGAGGATGGTCTGCTGGGCCAGTGCCTCTTCCATGCGTTTCTGCGCGCTGAGCATCACCGCATGGATGGCACAGGTGCCCTCGGTTGCCCATCCTGGCGCCGTGCCGTCGAACAGCGAGCAGCGCTCGCGGATCTCGCGGCAATCGAAGATCTTCTTCGGCCCATCGATGGCATTGACGATATCCAGCACGGTGATTTCATCCGAAGGCCGGGCCAGGCGAAAACCGCCGCGCACGCCTTCGGTGGCCGCCACCAGCCCGGCACGCGCCAACTTGGTGAAGACCTTGGCCAGGTATTCCTGCGGCACCCCTTGCAGTTCGGCGAGATCGCGCACGCTGGACTCGCGGCTGTCGCCGCGCTCGTCGATGAGAAACAGCAGGCAGTGAATGCCGTACTCGACGCCCGCGCTGTATAACGACATATCAATCTCCGACCAAATTTGTCGCAAATAGTACGCCCTTCTCCAGAAACTGGCAAAGCCGTCGGCCACCACCGGTCGCCCGCCTATTTTTTTCAATCGCCCATAACCCCTGATTTATCGCTGCTTTACCTGCAAAGCGAGGGCCGCCTGCGACTGCCCGTTAAAAAAAAACTTGTCGTTTTAAACTACGACCAATAGAGTCGTAGTTACTCGACAAGCGCAGCAGCGCACGCCGAACCTCGACCCAAAACCCTTCGACCCTCTCGCGGAGCCTGTCCATGAATCCACACATCCTGATCATCGGTGCCGGTTTTGCCGGCGTCTGGAGCGCCCTGAGTGCCGCCCGCCTGCTCGACCTCGCCAAGCGTGGCGACATCCACATCAGCGTGCTCGCACCGCAGGCCGAGCTGCGCATCCGCCCGCGCTTCTACGAGGCCGATGTGCACTCGATGAAAGCGCCGCTTGGCGAGCTGTTCGAGGCTGTAGGGGTGAATTTCATCCAGGGCCATGCCCAATCCATCGATGCCGACGCACGCTCGGTCACCTATATCGACGCCAATGGCCAGACCCGCCACCTGGGTTATGACCGCCTGGTGCTGGCCGCCGGCAGCCAGGTCGCCCGCCCCGCCTTACCGGGCCTGGACCAGCACAGCTTCGATGTCGACCAGATGGAGTCGGCGATCAAGCTGGAGCAGCACCTGACCGACCTCGCCAGCCTGCCGGCCTCCCCGGCCCGCGACACCGTGGTGGTGTGCGGCGGCGGTTTCACCGGTATCGAGACCGCCACCGAAATGCCTGCCCGCTTGCGCGCAGTACTCGGCGAGCAGGCCAATATCCGCGTGATCGTGATTGATCGCGGCGCACAGGTCGGCGCAGCCCTCGGTGCAGGCATCACCCCAGCCATCGTTGCCGCCTCACAGCACGCCGGCGTGCAATGGCTCACCAATGCTTCGGTGATCGCGGTGGATACCGGTGGCGTGACCCTGGATAACGGCGAGTACATCGCCAGCAAGACGGTGATCTGGACCGCAGGCGTCAAGGCCAGCCCGCTGACCGCGCAGATCGCCGGCGAGCGCGATGCCCAGGGCCGCCTGCGCGTCGACGAGCACCTCAAGGTCATCGGTCAGCAGTACATCTACGCCACCGGCGACGTGGCCTGGGCCGCAGTCGATGACCTGGGCAACCACGCGCTGATGACCTGCCAGCATGCCATCCCCATGGGCCGTCACTCGGGCAACAATGCCATGGCCGACCTGCTCGGCGAGGCGCCGGTGGTGTATCGCCAGCCCAAGTACGTCACCTGCCTCGACCTGGGCGACTGGGGCGCGGCGTTCAGCGAAGGTTGGGAACGTGAACTGAAGCTGCAGGGTGACGAAGGCAAGCAGCTCAAGCGCCAGATCAACTCGGTGTGGATCTACCCGCCAGAGGCTGATCGCAGCAAGGCCCTGGCCGCTGCCGATCCAATGATCGCCATCGTTTAAGCGAATAAACCTGACAGATCCGTCAAAAAATGACGGATCTGTTTGTACCTGTAGTTACATTGAATGACTGGTCAATAATAGTGGCACCGTGGCATTATTGACGTCAAAAAACCCACTAAATTTAAGGATATTGTACTTTCCCGCAGCGCACCGAGACGCCTGGCCCTTTCGCCGGTTCCGGCCCCGCGCCCCAGCGCTTGAAGCCTGCACGCCACATTCAAGGAGTAGCTCCATGCAGTTAAGGAATATGAAGATCGGTATCCGGGCAGCCAGCGTATTTACGCTGCTGGGCGTCCTGGTACTGGTCATGGGCTTGATATCGCTGTACGAAACCCGGCGCATGGACAGCGCCACCGATGAGATCCGTGTCACCTGGATTCCGGCGATCATTTATCTGAACGAGGTCAGCACCAATCTCGGTCGCGCCCGCGCCATGACTCTGCGCAGCGTGATCGAGGAAGACCCCGCCGTCCGCCAGGCAACTCTCGGCCGCATCGGCGAGATCAATGCTTCGCTCGAGGTAGGCATCAAATCCTACGAATCGACCATCATCGAAAAGGACGACCGCGCCCTGTTCGATAACTTCGTCTCCCTCGCCCAGCGCTACCACGGCCTGCAGAAGTCGATCCGCGATGCCGCGGCCAATGGCGACATTGTCGAGGCTAAACGCCTGGTCAACGGCCCGCTGGCCGAATACGCCGACTCGATGATGAAAGCGCTCGGCACCCTGATCCAGTACAACTCCGACGGCGCCGACAAAGCCTCGCAGCGCAGCAGTGACGCCTATGACGAAGCCTTTGCCCTGATCGTGCTGTCGTTGGTGGTGATCATCCTCGCGCTGGTGGCCATCGCCGTGCTGCTGACTCGCAGCATCGTCGTACCGCTGGCCGAAGCCGTGAGCGTCGCCGAGCGCGTGGCCACCGGCGACCTGACACAGGAAATCCGCATCGTCGGTCGTGACGAGCCGGCGCTGCTGCTGCGGGCCTTGAGCCGCATGCAGGAAAGCCTGCGCGACACCATCCGCAAGATCGCCGCCTCGTCCGACCAACTGGCCTCGGCGTCCGAAGAGCTGCACACCGTCACCGAAGACACCAGCCGCGGCCTGCACCAGCAAAGTGCCGAGATCGACCAGGCCGCCACGGCCGTCAACCAGATGACCGCTGCCGTCGAGGAAGTGGCCAACAACGCGGTCAGCACCGCCGACGCCTCCCAGGGCGCCGACCAGACCACCCGCGATGGCCGCGACCAGGTCAACCAGGCACTGAGCTCGATCCAGCAACTGGTCGAGGACGTCACCGGCACCTCCAGCGAGATCGAACAGCTGGCCAACAGCGCCAACGAAATCAGCCGCGTGCTCGATGTGATCGGCTCGATCGCCGGGCAGACCAACCTGCTGGCGCTCAACGCCGCCATCGAAGCCGCACGGGCCGGTGAGGCCGGGCGTGGTTTTGCCGTGGTCGCCGATGAAGTGCGGGCACTGGCGCACCGGACCCAGCAGTCCACCGCAGAAATCGAACAGATGATCGGGGGTATCCAGACCGGCACCGAGCGCGCCGTGGGCTCGATGCACAGCAGCCAGGGCCGTGCCAGCGGCACCCTGGAGATTGCCCAGGCGGCGGGCCAGGCCCTGGAACTGATTGCCGAGGCGATCGCCGCGATCAACCAGCGCAACCTGGTGATCGCCAGCGCATCCGAAGAGCAGGCCCAGGTGGCACGTGAGGTGGACCGCAACCTGGTGAACATCCGCGACCTGGCGATGCAGACCTCGGCGGGCGCCAACCAGACCAGCGCTGCGGCGCAGGATCTGTCGCGCCTGGCGGTGGAATTGAACGGGATGGTGGCGCAGTTCAAGGTGTGAACTGAAACACCGGGGGCCGCTTTGCGGCCCTCTTGCCAACCAACTAGTCGCTCACACCTACTGCACGTCCCGCCTTCACCGCCGTGCCGCGAGTCGCCAGGCAATAATAGAGCGGCACCGTCACCAGCAACCCGAACAGCCACGACAGGTCGGCACCCTCGACGATGTTCGAATACGGCCCCACATACAACGCCGTATTGGCGAACGGCAGTTGCACCAGAATCCCGCACACATAGGCGACGATGGCGTGGTGGTTGAAGCGACCATAGATCCCGCCATCGGCGCGGAAGAACGAAGCGATGTCGTATTCGCCCTTCTTGATCAGGTAGAAGTCCACCAGGTTGATCGACGCCCAGGGCACCAGCACCAGCAGCAGTGCCAGGATCAGGCCGATGAACTGGCCGATGAACCCCGCCGAGGCATTCAGCGCCACCAGCCCGCACCCGAGCAGGATCACCGACGCCAGCACTACCCGCACCCGCACGCTCGGCGTCCAGTGAGCGACGAACGTCTGGATCGCGGTGACGATCGACAGCACCGCACCATACAGGTTGAGCGCGTTGTGGCTGATGATATTGAGCAGGAACAGCACCATCAGGATCGGCCCCAGCCAGCCGGTGGCCTGCTTCACCGCATCCATCGCATCAGTACCTTCCGGCACGCACAGCACCGCCACTGCCCCGAAGCTGAAACACAGGATGGTGCCCAGGGTCGCGCCGAAATAGGTCGCCCAGAACGGCTTGGCGATACCGATCTCACGCGGCAGGTAACGCGAATAATCCGAGGTGTAGGGCGAGAAGCTGATCTGCCAGATGGTGCCCAGCGACACCGTGGCGATGAAGCCCGACAGGTTGAAGGCGCCGCGGCTGAAGAAGTCTGCCGGCAGTTCCTGGGCGAACATCATGATGAAGCCGGCCAGCAACGCCGAGCCCATCACCCAGGTACCGATGCGGTTCAGGCTATGAATGAAGCGATAGCCGATCACACCGATGGCCGTAGCGCTCAGGGCACCAATGACGATGGCCGTGGGCATCGGCACGCTCGGGGCGATACCGTGGATCGACTTGCCCGCCAGGACGATGTTGGAAATGAAGAAGCCGACATAGATCAGCGCAGTGAAGAACACGATCAGCAAGGCGCCGTAGCGCCCGAACTGGCCGCGGCTCTGCACCATCTGCGGAATGCCCAGCTGCGGTCCCTGCGCAGAGGCCAGGGCGATGACGATCCCGCCCAGCAGATGCCCCATCACGATGGCGACCAGGCCCCACAGCAGGTTCAGGTGGAACACCTGGACCACCATAGCGCCGGTGACGATCGGCAGTGGCGCGATATTGGTGCTGAACCAGAGGGTGAAGAGGTCGCGCGCCTTCCCGTGGCGCTCGGAGGGGGGAACATGATCGACCGTATGATTCTCGACAAACTGGTGTTGCGACGACGGTTGGGACATAGGATTTCAGCTCGAAAGGATCATTTTTATCGTTGTATGGAAACCGCTCGAGGCGGCCTCTCAGCTGAAGACCATATTATGGTATTCCAAACTTTTGACAACACTGCGCCGCGTTTTTTCAGCGCATCTGATCTGCGTTGTGCGCCACTGTGGCGCAGGGCTCTAGTCGTCAAGACCAATGAATACGGGGCCTTTACCGTTCATCGTGTGTTCCGGTGCGTGGAAAATTCTGCTTGCAATATAGGTATTACGGTATACCATCAGACACATCAACGATAAAAAACGCGGACCACCGCACGCCCCTTAGAGGTACACGCCATGATCGACGCAACCGTCTACAAGCACGTCCTGGGTTCCTTCCCGTCCGGCGTCACGGTCATCACCACCCTGGACGACGACGGCTCGGTCGTCGGCCTCACTGCCAGCGCCTTTTCTTCCCTGTCCATGGATCCGCCGCTGGTGCTGTTCTGCCCCAACTACAGCTCCGACTCCTATCCTGTACTGATCAAGCAAAAGCGCTTCGCCATTCATCTGCTGTCCGGCGAACAGCAGGCCGAAGCCTATGCATTCGCCAAAAAAGGCAAGGACAAGGCCAGCGGCATCCAGTGGACCCTGAGCGAGCTGGGCAACCCGCTGCTGGCCGGGGCCACCGCGATCATCGAGTGCGAGTTGTGGCGCGAATACGAAGGCGGCGATCACGCCATCATGGTCGGCAAGGTACACAACCTGATCGTGCCTGAGGACGCCCCACGACCGATGGTCTACTGCCGCGGCAAGATGGCAAGCCTGCCCGCCTTCGCCTGATACCTGCAGTTCGACGCAAGACTCTGTGGGAGCGGGCTCGTCCCGCGATCACCGGCAAAGCCGGTGTCATTCCGGACGCGGCTTGTTTCCCTGTGCCGCGCCGTCCCCACATCGACCACAACAAGCTCCGAGGAAAGCCCCATGAAATTTTCGCTGTTCGTACACATGGAACGTTGGGATGACCAGGTCAGCCACCGCCAGCTGTTCGAAGACCTGACCGAACTGACCCTGATGGCCGAGCACGGCGGTTTCAGCACCGTATGGATCGGCGAACACCACGCCATGGAATACACCATCTCGCCCAGCCCCATGCCGCTGCTGGCCTACCTGGCTGCCCGTACCGAGACCATTCGCCTGGGCGCCGGCACCATCATCGCGCCGTTCTGGAATCCGATCCGCGTGGCGGGCGAATGCGCCCTGCTCGATGTGATCAGCAACGGCCGCATGGAAGTGGGCCTGGCCCGCGGCGCCTACCAGTTCGAGTTCGACCGCATGGCCGGTGGCATGCCCGCCACCGACGGTGGCAAGGCCCTGCGCGAGATGGTCCCGGCGGTTCGCGCCCTGTGGCAGGGCGACTACGCCCATGAAGGCGAGGTGTACAACTTCCCCACCTCTACCAGCGTGCCCAAGCCAGTGCAGCACGGCATGCCACCGATGTGGATCGCCGCCCGTGACCCGGACTCGCACAACTTCGCGGTCAAGCATGGCTGCAATGTCATGGTCACCCCGCTGATGAAGGGTGACGAAGAGGTGCTGGACCTGAAGAACAAGTTCCAGGCCGCCCTGGACAACAACCCAGACGTGCCGCGCCCGCAACTGATGGTGCTGCGCCACACCCACGTGCACAGCCCGGCCGAGCCTGATGGCTGGAAGATCGGCGCCCAGGCGATCTCGCGCTTCTATCGCACCTTCGATGCCTGGTTCGGTAACAAGACCACCCCGGTCAACGGATTCCTGGAGCCCAGCCCCGAGTCCAAGTTCGCCGAGGTGCCGGCGTTCGCGCTGGAGAACATCCGCAAGAACACCATGATCGGCACCCCCGAAGAGATCATCGCGCGGATCAAGTACTACCAGGAGCTTGGCGTCGACGAGTTCAGCTTCTGGTGTGACAACAGCCTGCCGCACGAAGAGAAACGCAAATCGCTGGAGCTGTTCATCAAGGAAGTGGTGCCTGCGTTCAGCTGAATGCCTTTTGTCTGATTGATTGCGGGAACGGCCCGCTCCTGCGTGCGGGGGTGGGCATTTTTTTGCCTGTAGCAGCCCTCTCGCGCCCTGCAGGAGCGGGCTTGCCCGCGATAGGGCCCTAACCGGCAACCGTACAAGAGAAATTCAGCATTCCTCTTGCACATCCAATATTATGGTATACCATCAGACAACAAAGCCTGATAACCCAAAAATCCAGGAGCCCCCCATGAGTTTCGAAATCCGCAAGATCGTCACCTACTCCGAAGAAACACGCATCGAAGGCGGCAAGGCCACCGACAAACCCGTGACCATGGTCGGCCTGGCCGTGGTGATCAAGAACCCATGGGCTGGCCGTGGTTTCGTCGAAGACCTCAAGCCGGAAATCCGCGCCAACTGCTCCGAACTGGGTGCGCTGATGGTCGAGCGCCTGACCGCCGCCATCGGCGGAGCCGACAAGATCGAGGCATACGGCAAGGCGGCCGTGGTCGGTGCCGAGGGTGAGATCGAGCACGCGTCGGCGGTGATCCACACCCTGCGCTTTGGCAACCACTACCGTGAAGCGGTCCAGGCCAAGAGCTACCTGAGCTTCACCAACAAGCGCGGAGGCCCGGGCACCTCGATCCAGATCCCGATGATGCAGAAGGACGACGAAGGCCTGCGCTCGCACTACATCACCCTGGAAATGCAGATCGAAGACGCCCCGCGCGCCGACGAGATCGTCGTGGTCCTGGGCGCCTCCGACGGCGGCCGCCTGCACCCGCGCATCGGCAACCGCTACATCGACCTGGAAGAACTGGCTGCCGAGAAAGCCAACGCTCAATAACAATAAGCAGACAGGCCGGAGCCAAGCGTCACGGCACCGGCCTTTCAAGGAGCGCCATCCATGATTCAGCCTGTCGCTGAACGTACACCTGCCGGGACCAGCTACCTGAGCCTCGGCCAGGGCCAACCCGTGGTGCTGATCCACGGCGTGGGCCTGAACAAGGAAATGTGGGGTGGCCAGTTCGTCGGCCTGTCCACCGACTACCGGGTCATCGCCTACGACATGCTCGGCCATGGCCAGAGCGCGCTGCCCGCGCCGGACACCGACCTGCAAGGCTACGCCACCCAGCTCGCCGAACTGCTCGACCACCTGCAGATCCCCCAGGCCACCGTCATCGGCTTCTCCATGGGCGGACTGGTCGCGCGCGCCTTCGCCCTGCACTACCCGCAGCGGCTGTCGGCACTGGTCGTGCTCAACAGCGTGTTCAACCGCAGCCCCGAGCAGAGCGCCGGTGTCATCGCCCGCGCCGCGCAGGCTGCCGAGCTTGGTCCGGACGCCAACGTCGACGCGGCGCTGGACCGTTGGTTCAGCCGCGAGTACAAGGCGGCCAACCCGGCCCAGGTCGCGGCCATCCGCCAGGTGCTGGCCAGCAACGACCCCCAGGGCTACCACACCACCTATTCGCTGTTCGCCACCCAGGACATGTACCGCGAAGCGGACTTGGGCAGCATCCAGGTGCCAACGCTGATCGCCACCGGCGAACTCGATTCCGGCTCCACCCCGGCCATGACCCGCCAGCTCGCCGCGCGCATTCCCGGCGCCCGCAGCGTGGTCCTGCCCGAACAACGGCATATGATGCCCGTTGAGGCTCCGCGCGAAGTCAACCGCATGCTGCTGGACTTCCTGAGCCAAGCCCGCACCCTCACCGAATCCGCCAAGGGGATAGTTGCATGACCCTCGTTCGTTTCCAGATGTGCATCGACGGCCAGTGGCGCGATGCCCAGAGCGGCAAGACCTTCGACAGCCTCGACCCGGCCACCGCCCAGCCCTGGGCACAATTGCCCGACGCCGGCGAGCAGGACGTCGAGCTGGCGGTACAGGCCGCCCAGCGTGCCTTCGACAGCAAGGCCTGGCGCGGGCTCACCGCCACCGCACGGGGCAAGCTGCTGCGCCGCCTGGGTGACCTGATCGCCGAGAACAAGGAGCACCTGGCCCAGCTCGAAAGCCGCGACAACGGCAAGCTGATCCGCGAGACCCGCGGCCAGGTCGGCTACCTGCCGGAGTTCTTCCACTACACCGCAGGCCTTGCCGACAAGCTCGAAGGCGGCACCCTGCCGCTGGACAAGCCCGACCTGTTCGCCTACACCGTGCACGAGCCCATCGGCGTGGTGGCGGGCATCATTCCGTGGAACAGCCCGCTGTACCTCACCGCGATCAAGCTCGCCCCGGCCCTGGCTGCGGGCAACACCATCGTACTCAAACCCTCCGAGCATGCGTCAGCCACTATCCTGGAGCTGGCCCGCCTGGCGCTGGAAGCCGGCTTCCCGGCGGGCGTGGTCAACGTGGTCACCGGCTACGGCCCAAGCACCGGTGCTGCGCTCACCCGTCATCCGCTGGTACGCAAGATCGCCTTCACCGGCGGCGCCGCCACAGCCCGCCATGTGGTGCGCAGCAGCGCCGAGAACTTCGCCAAGCTGTCGCTGGAGCTGGGCGGCAAGTCGCCGAACATCATCTTCGCCGACGCCGACCTGGACAGCGCCATCAATGGCGCAGTGGCCGGCATCTATGCCGCCTCCGGGCAAAGCTGCGTGGCCGGCTCGCGCCTGCTGGTGCAGGACGAGATCTTCGACGAGTTCGTCGAGCGCCTGATCGAGCGGGCCAAGCGCATCCGCATCGGCAACCCGCAGGACGATGCCAGTGAGATGGGCCCGATGGCCACCGCCCAGCAACTGGCCGTGGTCGAAGGTCTGGTCGCTGCGGCCAAGGCCGAGGGCGCCAAGCTGCGCCTGGGTGGCAAGCGCGCCGAGGTCGAAGGCGACGGCTGGTTCTACGAGCCGACCCTGTTCGAGTGCGACAGCAACTCGATGACCATCATGCAGGAAGAAGTATTCGGCCCGGTCGCCGCGGTGATCCGCTTCAAGACCGAGGAAGAAGCGCTGGCCATGGCCAACGACTCGCAGTTCGGCCTGGCCGCCGGCATCTGGACCCGCGACCTGGGCCGCGCCCATCGCCTGGCGCGCGACGTGCGCTCGGGGATCATCTGGGTCAACACCTACCGCGCGGTCTCGGCCATGGCGCCGATCGGTGGTTTCAAGAACAGCGGCTACGGCCGCGAGAGCGGCATCGATTCGGTGCTGGCCTATACCGAGCTGAA
Source organism: Pseudomonas sp. RW3S2 (assembly GCF_014268955.1). NCBI lineage: Bacteria > Pseudomonadati > Pseudomonadota > Gammaproteobacteria > Pseudomonadales > Pseudomonadaceae > Pseudomonas > Pseudomonas sp. RW3S2. Next base: position 38,749 of record NZ_JABWRM010000009.1, read on the forward strand.
GACCGTGTGGATCAACCTGTCCACGGCGCCGATGCCCGATCCGTTTGTGATGCGTTGAGAAGGAGCACGAGATGATCGAACCTGGCATCTACAAAGACGTGATGGGCTCCTTCCCATCCGGCGTGACCGTGGTCACCACGCTCGATGGCGATGGCGGCATCGTCGGCATCACCGCCAGCGCCTTCAGCGCGCTGTCGATCGAGCCGGCGCTGGTGCTGTTCTGCCCCAACTACGCCTCCGACACCTACCCGATACTGCGCGACAGCAAGCAGTTCGCCATTCACCTGCTGTCGGCCGACCAGACCGCCGAGGCCTACGCCTTTGCAGGTAAAGGCAAGGACAAGGCCAAAGGCATCGACTGGCACCTGAGCGAGCTGGGCAACCCGCTGCTGGCCAAGGCCACGGCGATCATCGAGTGCGAGTTGTGGCGCGAGTACGACGGCGGCGATCACGCGATCATCGTCGGTGCGGTGAAAAACCTGGTGCTGCCGGCCGAGCCGGTGACGCCGATGGTCTATCACAAGGGCAAGCTGGGTGCCCTGCCCTCGCTGGGCTGATAGACCGCGCGGGCTGCTTCGCGGGTAAACCCGCTCCCACAGGGACTGCACAGGGTTCAGAATTTGTGCGATCCCTGTAGAAGCGGGTTTACCCGCGAAGAAGCCCACGCCGATGACCCTGTTTCTTGGGGCCGCGCTAATCGTCTCACCCTCGGTTGCGGCCCCTGTTTTCATTCGGAGCACTGCAATGAGCAATGAAAAGTACGAGAAGGGCCTGCAGATCCGCACCCAGGTATTGGGCGAGGACTACGTCAACCGCTCCATCCAGAACGCCGACGACTTCACCAAGCCACTCCAGGAGCTGGTCACCGAGTATTGCTGGGGCCATGTCTGGGGCCGCGACGGCTTATCGCTCAAAGAGCGCAGCATGATAAACTTGGCGATGATTTCCGCCCTCAACCGGCCCCACGAGCTCAAGCTGCATATCCGCGGCGCCTTGCGCAATGGCCTGAGCCGTGAACAGATTCGCGAAATCCTGCTCCAGGTCGGCATTTATTGCGGCGTGCCCGCGGCGGTGGACAGCTTCCGCCTGGCCCGCGAAGCGTTCGCCGAAGCCGATGCGGAGCCAACCCGTTAACAGCGGGCTGTTCGAACCACTGCAAGGAGCGCCTGGGTTCGGGGCACTCCGACGTTGGCGCAACAGCCTCATAAAGAGCGCACCTGATGAAACGCCAGCCACTCGACGACAGCTTCAAGGTCAACCGCAACCCCGTCACGCTCCGCGAAATCGTGCTCGACAAGCTGCGCGGGGCGATCATGAACTTCCACCTGCTGCCGGGCGACCGCCTGGTCGAGCGCGACCTGTGCGACCGTCTCGGCGTCAGCCGCACCTCGGTGCGTGAAGCCCTGCGCCACCTCGAGTCCGAGGGCCTGGTGGAGTTCGCCGACGCCAAGGGCCCGCGCGTGGCCATCATCACCCTGGAAGACGCCCGCGACATCTACGAGCTGCGCTGCGTGCTCGAAGGCCTGATCGTCCAGCTGTTCACCCTCAACGCCAAAGCCAAGGACATCCGCGCCCTGGAGCGCGCCCTGGACGTGAACCGCGAAGCGCTGGAGGAAGGCGAACTGCAGCAGGTGCTCGATTCGGTACAGGGCTTCTACGATGTGCTGCTCGAAGGCTCCGGCAACCACGTCGCCGCCACCCAGCTGCGTCAGTTGCAGGCCCGTATCAGCTATCTGCGCGCCACCTCGGTCTCGCAGGAAAACCGCCGCGGCGCCAGCAACCGTGAAATGGAGAAGATGGTCGAGGCCATCAAGAGCGGCGATCCGCTGGCCGCTCACCAGGCGTCGGTCGACCATGTACGCGCCGCCGCCAAGGTCGCGCTGGACTACCTGCGCCAGAAGCAGGACGACAATGCCAAGGTCCGCGACATGGTCGAGCCCCTGGCGCTGAAGGATCCACGCATTTAACCCCCACACAGGCCACCGATCATGCCCAACGCCCCGCGCTACTGCCCGCACTGCACCACGGCACTGGACCGGGGCGTTCCCAGCGGCGACACCCACGAGCGCCTGCACTGCCCCGCCTGCGGCTATATCCACTACATCAATCCGAAGATCATCGCCGGCTGCATCATCGAACGCGACGGCAAGTACCTGCTGTGCCAACGTGCCATCCCGCCACGCCCCGGGACCTGGACCCTGCCTGCAGGCTTCATGGAGGCCGGCGAAACCACCGAGCAAGCGGCGCTGCGCGAAGTCTGGGAAGAAACCGGCGTACGCGCCGACATCGTCTCGCCCTACTCGATCTTCAGCGTGCCGCAGATCAGCGAGGTGTACATCATCTTCCGCGCCATCGCCAGCGAAGAGACGGGCCAGTTCGGCGCCGAGACCCTCGATTATCGTTTCTTCGCGCCCGAGGACATTCCCTGGGACGCAATCTACTACCCGGCGATCCGCCAGATCCTCGAACGCTACATCCTCGAACGCCAGGCCGGGGTGTATGGCATCTACATGGGCAATGACGACACCGGCAAAGTGCACTTCATGCGCTGAGCAGGCCCGCGCCTATCGCGCAACGGCCCGGCACCCAAACAACCCCACAAATTTCTCGCCAGCCCGACATTCTCGGTGCAACCTATCCCTTCCATGCAAACGAAGCGGCAAACCTCATGGCGAAATGGCTGGAAGGCGGCGGGCTCATGGCCGAACGCATCCGCAATCACGACTGGGCAAAAACGCCCCTGGGCCCACTGGATGCCTGGCCCGACGTGCTCAAGACTACCGTGGCCTTGTGCCTGGCCTCGCGCTTCCCGCAAGCAGTGCTGTGGGGCAATGACCTGATCACCCTGCACAACGACGCCTTCAGCGAAATCCTCGGCGGCAAGCCCCCAGCCCTCGGTCGGCCCTTCAGCCACGTCTGGCATGAAGCCTGGAACGATATCGGCGCCATGGCCCGCCGCGCCCTGGGCGGCGAGGCGGTATACATCGAAGACTTCCCGCTGGTCATCGACCGCCACAACGGGCCGGAGCGTGCCTACTTCACGTTCTGCTACAGCCCGATCCGCGACCAGGACGGCCAGATCGTCGGCATGCTCGACACTGTCACCGAAACCACGGCCAGCGTGGTCGCCAACCACCGCCTGAACTTCCTCGACGACCTCGGCCGCGCCGTGGCCAACGCCACCGACCCGGACCGGATCCTGGCCATCACCACCCGCAAGCTGGGCGAACACCTGCGTCTGTCGAGCTGCGCCTACGCCGTGATGGAGCCCGATCAGGACGGCTTCACCATCTGCGGCGACTGGGTCACGCCCGGCTCGCCACGCCTGCTCGGCCAGTACCATCTCGCCGACTTCGGCCGCCTCGCCGTGCAGCGCCTGCGCGCGGGGCTGACGCTGGTGATCAACGACAACCTAAGCGAGCTCGAACCGCAGGAGGCCGCGACCTTCCAGGCCATCGGCATCACGGCGACCATCTGCATGCCGCTGATCAAGGATGGGCGCCTGACGGCGTTGATGGCCATCCATGACAAGCAGCCGCGTGTCTGGACCGGCTACGAACAGGCGCTGATCAGCGAAGTCACCGAACGCAGTTGGGCGCACATCCAGCGGGTTCAGGCACACGCCGAAGTACACGAAGCGGTGCAGGCGCTCGAGTCGCTCAACGTTACCCTTGAGCAGCGTGTCGAAGAACGTACCGCACAGTTGCTGCACACCGAGGCCGTGCTGCGTCAGGCCCAGAAGCTCGAAGCCATCGGCCAGCTCACCGGGGGCGTCGCCCACGACTTCAACAACCTGCTGACCATCATCCGCTCGTCGCTGCATTTCCTGCAGCGCCCGGACCTCGACGACAGCCGCCGCCAGCGCTACCTCAAGACCGTCTCAGACACCGTCGATCGCGGCGCCAAGCTCACTGGCCAACTGCTCGCTTTCGCGCGGCGCCAGGCCCTGAGCCCGCAAGTGTTCGAAGTCGGGCCGCAGTTGGCGGCGATGGCCGAAATGCTCGACACCGCTACCGGCGCACGGATCCAGGTCAAACTTGAGCTGCCCGACACGCCCTGCCATATCCGCGCCGACCTCGGCCAGTTGGAAACGGCGGTGATCAACCTGATGATCAACGGCCGCGACGCCATGAGCGGCGAAGGCACGCTGCGCCTGCACCTGCAGCCTGACCAGGTGATGCCGGGGCAACGTGGGCAAGCGGGGCAGCCGGGCGTGTTCGCGGCGATCTCGGTGATCGACAGCGGCGTCGGGATCGCCCACGAACTGCTGGAGCGCATCTTCGACCCATTCTTCACCACCAAGCCCTCGGGCCACGGCACGGGCCTGGGCCTTTCGCAGGTGTTCGGCTTCGTCAAGCAGTCCGGCGGCGATGTGCAGGTCACCAGCGTGCCAGGCCAGGGCACCACCTTCACCCTGTACCTGCCTCAGGTCCCGACACCGGAAGCTGAACAAAGCCTCGCCAGCGCGGCAAACGCATCGATCGACAGCCGGCCACGGCGCATCCTGGTGGTGGAGGATAACCGCGACGTCGGCAGCTTTACCGCGCAGATTCTCAAGGACCATGGCTACCAGATCAGCTGGGCGACCAGTGCCGAGGATGCACTGGCGCAGTTGCACATGACACCACGGGGCTTCGATGTGGTGTTTTCCGACGTGGTAATGCCCGGCATGGGAGGCCTGGCTCTGGCCCGGGAACTGCGCCGCACCAGGCCGCAACTGCCGGTGATCCTCACCTCCGGCTACAGTGATGCCATTGCCGAAGGCGGCCACCAGGGCTTCGCCTTCCTGGCCAAGCCATATTCGGCCGAGCAGGTGTGCCAGTTGCTGGACAAAGTGCTGACACAACACCTGTAACGGCCTTGCACCCTGTCCGTTGGATCTGTGAGAGCTGGATCTGTAGGAGCGGGCTTGCCCGCGAAAAGGGCACCGCTTTGTATGGCACGGGCTGCGCCCGTATTCGCGGGCAAGTCGGGGCGCCGAACCGCCGCCCCCACAAAAAATGCCCACGCTCAGCAAAACCAGCGTCAGCGCTCGGCTTGCGCGCAAACCAGCGGCAGTAACCGCGCCAGGCTCTGCGCCAGCTCCGCCTGCCGGAACGGCTTGCGCAACACCTCGAAACCACAGAGCTCACTGGGCGTAAGGTTGGCAAAGCCGGTGATGATCAACACCGGCAGCCCTGGCATACGCCGCCGCAGCCCCTGGGCGAACTCGGCGCCGGTACGCTCGGGCATCATCTGGTCGGTCACCAGCACTTCCACGGCAAACCCCTGCTCCAGCACCTGCTCGGCCTCGGCCGCGCTCATGACCGCTTTCACTTCATACCCCAGGTCACGCAACTGCATTGCCGTGGCCTGAAGCACGATGGCTTCATCGTCCACCAGCAGTACCCTGACCGGGCGCGTCGGCCTGGACACTTCATCCGCAGTTTCATCCCGACACAACGTATCGGCATCGGTAATCGGCAGCCACAGTGTCGCTGTCGTGCCTTGCCCCGGCTGCGAACGAATGGCGAATCCGCCGCCAGACTGCATCGCAAGCCCCTGCACCATCGGCAGGCCAAGCCCGGTGCCCTTGCACGTGCCCTTGGTGGAATAGAAGGGCTCGCAGCAGCGTGCCAGCACCTCATCGCTCATGCCGCAGCCGTTATCGGCCACCTCCAGCCGCACCATCGCCCCTCGCTCCGGCCCCGCCGGCCGACCTGCCCGCGCGGTGTCCAGCCCCGCACTGATCCTCAGCCTGCCACCGTCCGGCATCGCATCGTGCGCGTTGATCACCAGGTTGAGCAGCGCCAGCTCCAGTTGATGCGGGTCCACGACGGCCGCCGGCAGCGCCGGGTCGATATCGACCTGCACCTCGATGGTCGGCCCCAGCGAACGCGTGATCAATTCGTGCATGTCACCGACCCGTGCCGCGAGGGAAACAGGCTGGGGCTTGAGCGTCTGGCGCCGAGCGAAGCTGAGCAGGCGGCCGACCAGGCTGCGTGCCCGCTCCGCCGCCTGCAGCGCGCCTTCGATCAGACGCGTCGAACGCGCCGCGTCGTCCGGGCGTCGGGCGATCAGCTCCAGCGAGGCGATGATCGGGGTGAGCATGTTGTTGAAATCATGGGCAATGCCGCCGGTCAGTTGACCAACGGCCTCCATCTTGCGCGCCTCATGCAGTTGCATGAGATCGGACTCACGCTCGGCCAGCATGCTGGCAACCCGTTCCTCCAGCGTGGCATTGAGCGTCATCAGTTCGGCCAGCGTGGCCTCCAGGTGTGCGGAGCTGGCGCGCAATGCCCGCTCGGCGCGGGCGTGGATGATCGCCGACCAGGTCTGCTTGGCCGCCTCTTCCACCAGCCGGCACTCATCGTCGGCGAATACATGGGGGCGATTGAAGTAGACGCACAGCATGGCCTCGAGCACGCCGCCGCGCAGCAGCGGCACCTTCAGGCTGGCGCACAGGTCCCTGGAGGCGCCAGCCGGGTAGTCGCCATGCACCTCATGACCCGCCTGCAATTGCTCACGCAACAAGCCGACATGTTGGCGCCAGAAGTGCTCCCCCGTTTGCGACGGCACCCCATCGACCCAGTCACGGGCGACGACATAGCGTTCGTCATCGCCCAGGTCCTCGGCGAAGAACACCCGGGAGGCGCCCAGCTCCTCACCAAGCAGGCGCGTGGCATAGGTCTCGATCGCCTCGGGTTCGTCCATCTCCGGCAGCGCTCGGCCCAACGCCAGCAGGAACGACTGACGCCGCTCGAACTGCACGCGCTCGGTGGTCTCGGTGACGATGCACAGCACCCCACCCACGCTACCATCGGCCTCGCGTACCGCCGAATAGGAGACATCGAAATAGGCGGTCTCGCCCAGGCCCCGGCGCTCGATGTAGAACGGCCGGTCGCGCGCCGAGAAGGTCTCGCCGGTTTCACGCACATTGCGCAGCAACGGTTCGAGGTCGTCCCACAATTCGCTCCAGTGCTCGCGGGCCGGCCGCCCCAGTGCACGCGGGTGCTTGGCACCGATGGTCGGGGCGTAGGCATCGTTGTAGAGCGCCACGTACTCGGGCCCCCAGAACAGCACGATCTGAGCCTTGGCCGGGAGGATGGTGGCCATCAGCGTCTGCAGGCCGGTTGACCAGCTGCCTGGGGCGCCAAGCGGCGATTCGGTCCATTCCAGGCTCTGCAGCAGCGAGCCGACCGTGCCGCCGTTGATCAGAAAGCCGGGCTCCGGGCGCCGAGCGTGTTCGGTATCACGGTCCTGTAGTGATTTCATGTCATGCAGACCATCAGTGTTTCCAGGCACTGTATTGAGTATCTGAGGATATGAAACCCGCGCGGCGCAGATGTTCCATCCGCCTGTGCATCAGCGCGTTCAGCGACGCCCTTCAGCCAGCATGCGCACCGCCAGCGCGGCCAATACCGTGCCCATCAACCAGCGCTGTGCCTGTTGCCACAGCGGGCGCCCAGCAAGAAACACGGCGATGGAACCGGCCATCAGGGCGATGATCGCATTGACCGTGACGCTGATGATGATCTGCGTGGAGCCCAGAACCAGCGATTGCAGCAGCACGCTGCCGTGGCCCGGCTCGATGAACTGCGGCATCAGCGACAGGTACATGACCGCGATCTTGGGGTTCAGCAGGTTGGTCAGAAAGCCCATCATGAACAACCGCCGCGGGCTGTCGGCCGGCAGGTCGCGGACCTGGAACGGCGAGCGTCCTCCGGGCTTGAGCGCCTGCCAGGCCAGGTACAGCAAGTACAGCGCGCCGCCGATGCGCAATGCGTCATAGGCATAGGGCACGGCCATCACCAACGCAGTGATACCGAGCGCCGCGCAGAGCATGTAGAACACGAAGCCCAGGGCGACACCGCCCAGGGAAATCAGCCCGGCAACCCGCCCCTGGCAGATCGAACGGGAAATCAGGTAGACCATGTTCGGTCCGGGGGTCAGGACCATGCCCAGTGCGATCAGGGCAAAGGCCAGCAGGTGGGAGGACTCGGGCATCGGGCGCATCCTTGGCGTGCGGAGAGAGCGCAGAGTGTATCCGCAGTGGGGCCGACCTTGGAACGCCCGTCAGTGCAAGGTGCTGCGCTCAACCAAGCTGCCCGAGCATCAAGCCCAGCGCAATCGCGATCATCACCGCGCCGGAGACCCGCCCGACGATCTTCGCTGCCTGCGGCCGTGTGCCCAGCACAGCCTTGGCGCCGTAGCCCACCATCAGGTAGATCACCAGCGAACTGCACAGGTGCACCAGGCCCAACAGGAGGATCTGCAGCGGCAACGGCCAGCTTGAGGTCGGGTCGGTGAATTGCGGCAACAAGGCCAGGAACAGCAGGAACACCTTCGGGTTGAGCCCGCTCACGCAGAACCCGCGCAGCGCCCAGCGCGAACCGGTCTCCCCTGCCAGCTCCAGCCCCGCCTGTGGCGCCGCCGGCTTGAGCAACAGGTTGCCGCCCAGCCAGAGCAGGTACAGGCAACCGGCGAGTGTCAGCAGCATCAGCGCCAGTGGGTGCCCGGCAATCAGGCTGCCGACCCCGGCCGCCACCACCAGGGTGGCCATGAAATGCCCCGACAGCATTCCGGCCACCGCCGGCATCACCCAACGCCCGCGCATGCCTGCCGAGATCGCGTAAGCCCAGTCGGCGCCGGGGGTGATGACGAACAGCAACGACACGGCCCAGAACGCGGCCAATACACTGAGGGTCATTTCGGGTGTTCCTTTCAGGGGTCTGGTTGAAAGGAAGATTACGGATTCCGCCCGGGGATTATCTTCCGTATATTGCTGACAATCTTGAACACCTTGGAAGATTCTCCCCCGTGGATCGCACTGATCGAAAAATCCTTGCCGAACTGCAAAAAGACGGTCGCCTGTCGGTCACCGAGCTGGCCGATCGTGTCGGCCTGAGCCTTTCACCCTGCCATCGCCGGCTCAAGGCGCTGGAAGCGTCTGGGGCGATCCTCGGTTACCACGCACGCCTGGCGCCGTCGGCGGTGGGCCTGAACTTTGCGGCGCTGGTGTTCGTCACCTTGCGCGAGGTGACCCGCCAGCCAGTGGCCGACTTCGAGGCCGCGGTGACCGAGGTGCCGCAGATCGTCGAGGCACAGCGCCTGTTCGGCGACCCGGACTACCTGCTGCATGTGGTGGCCAAGGACCTGCCGGCGTTCCAGAAGCTGTATGACGAGGTGCTGACCAGCATTCCCAATGTGAAACGGCTGAGCTCGACGCTGGTGATGAAGGAAGTGATCCAGGATCGGTTGTTGCCCATGTGAGTGAGCACCCTGAAATGTATCTGGAGATGGCCCCGCCTTGAAACGCTTCCCTCGGACCGGTAACCTCTGCGCGCTGCTGTAAGTCCAGCAGTCGGGTTTGGTAGCCCGCGATCAATCAAGGCGCACAAGCGCCCGCTCTAACTTTCAGTTGGTTTTTGTACCTGCTGTTGCGTTCGACGGTGGCTGTGCGCAGGGCGCCTTCGTGCGCGCCGGTTTCCTTGATTCCCGGTCTACCAACCTGCGTACAGCCGCCACCCTTTCGTTTGGTAGCGAACGGTGGCGACTCCATTGAATCAAGGAGCGACACAATGACGAAAGGCTTGCCCGATCCCCCTACACCCACCACCGCGCCTGCGCATTTCGGTAGCTGCGACGGTAGCCATCGTGCACTGTTTGCGGTCTGTGCCGGTGTCGCGGCCGAAGACGCGCTGGTGCACTTGTCCACCCTGCTCAAAGGCGCTTCAGCGGCAAACCAGACCGCCATGGAACTGGCCACCGGCATCTGTCGGGATCTGCTGCTGAGCAATGATCATGGGCTCGATGCCTGCAAGGCGCTGGTCGAATCCTTGCTGGATGGGGTCGAGCAGCACGTTCAAGGCTGAGATCGCCAGGGCCGCAGTGCGGCCCATCGCGGGCAAGTCGGGGCGCCGAACCGCCGCGCCCACAAAAGCCCCCGCAAGTCTCGAGTTGCGGCGCACTGTCAGCCATCAATCCCCGCGAAAGAACCCATCTCCGGCATTTCTCAGCAATTCCACCATCGCCCCCGCCGCCGGCGGCAGATACCCTTCGGCACGTACAGTCACCCCAACCGTGCGGCGCATGGTGGTGGCCTCCAGCGGCACTTCGCGCAACCATGCCATGCCCAGCCCGTGCTCCAGCGTCTCGCGCGCGGCAAAGCTCAGCAGGCGGGTCTTGGCGATCAGCCGGGGCAGCAGCGAAATCGAGTTGGTCTCGATCTGCACCTCGGGCAGCGGCAACTGATGGCTGCTGAACACATTGTCGATCCAGCGCCGCGCCGTCACCGTCGGTGCCGCCAGCACCCAGCGGTAGGTGCACAGGTCCTTCAACTGCACCTCACCCGAGAACACCGGATGATCGGCGCTGGCCACCACCACCGCTTCGTCCTGCAGGATGGGGTAGGAACGGAACTGCGGATCGTCGACGATCAGGCCGCAGATGATCGCGTCCAGCCGGCCTGAGCGCAGCGAGTCCTTGAGCATGTCGTCCTGGCCGATCGACAGCTTCAAGGTCAGCTCCGGCGCCCGCTCCAGTAGCGAAGCGGTCAGTTGCGGCAGCAGGTGCTCGGCCATGCTCGCCGCGCAGCCCAGGCGGATATTGCCCACCAGGCCGCTGGCGAAGTCGCGTACTTCACGCTCGGTCTCGGCGATGCTCACCTGCAACTGCTTGCCACGCGCCAGCAACAAAGCGCCGGCATCGGTCAGCTTGATGCGCCTTCCGTCGCGCTGGAACAGCCGCGCGCCCAGGGACTCTTCAAGGCGCTGGATGCTTTTGCTCAGCGCCGGCTGGCTGCGGTTGAGTTGCTGTGCGGCGCGCCCCAGGTGGCCGAGTTCGGCGATGGTGGCGAAATAGGTCAGGTCACGTAGGTCCATGATCGATGAATTTCAGTTATGGATTCATAGAAAGTAGAAAATAGACTTGATCAATCCACAGGTCGATAATTTTCTCTGTCAGCCATCTCTGGCTCTCGCCGTAAAGGGAGATCGACTTGCCCCCCGCCCTACCCCCCCAAGCAGCAAAGAACCCGTCCCCAACCCTGATCCTGCAATGGCTCGCGCTGATCCTTTGTGCCGGCGCCGCCGGGCAGATCCTGCACGCCCTCACCGTGCCGGCCGGGCTGTTTCTCGGCCCCATGCTGGTGGCCATCGTCTTCGGTGTATCCGGCGCGCAACTAAGCCTGCATCGCCAGGTGTTCCGTTTCGGCCAAGGCTGTGTCGGGCTGCTGGTGGCCCACTCGGTGACCTGGCCGGTGCTCGCCTCGCTGGCCGACGCCTGGCCACTGATGCTGTTCGCCACCTTCGCCACCGTCGCGCTCAGCGCGCTGGTCGGCCTGGGTACCGTGCGCTTCGGCGACATCCCCGGCAGCACGGCGGCCTGGGGCACCGCACCCGGCGCGGCCTCGGCGATGGTGTCGATGGCCGAGGACAACGGCGCCGATGGGCGCGTGGTGGCGACCATGCAATACGTGCGCGTGGTGTGCGTGGTGATGATCGGCTCGCTGGTCAGCCATCTGCTCGGCGCCACCAGTGTTGCCAGCGACGTGGCCCAGGTGCCGGTGGCCGCCGACAGCGTGCAACTGGGCAACCTGCTGCTCGGCCTGGGCGTGGTGCTGGTGGGCGTAGCCGTCGGCGCGAAGATGCCCGCCGGTGCCCTGCTGATGCCGCTGATGCTTGGCGCAGTGCTGCAACTGACGGGCCTGCTGCACGTCAGCCTGCCCAGCGAAGTGCTGGCCATCGCCTACGGTGCCATCGGCTGCTACATCGGCCTGCGCTTCGACCGCCAGACCGTGCGCTATGTGTGGAAGCGTCTGCCGACCATGATCGCCGGCGCCGTGGTGCTGATCCTGCTCTGCGCAGGCTGTGCCTGGCTGTTGGCGCGGGTCGCCGGCACCGACTTCCTGTCCATGTACCTGGCCACCAGCCCCGGCGGCCTGGATGCGATGGCGATCATCGCGGTGGAAACCCACGCCGATGTCGGCATGGTGCTGGCGATGCAGACACTGCGCCTGTTCGGGGTGATCCTGACCGGTGCGTATCTGGCCCGGCAGATCATTCGCCTCACACAGAACGCCCACTGAAGGGTGCACCAGGCCGAGGGGTAGCTATCCTTCCCCGCACAACAACGACAAGTGCCTGGTAGTCCGCCCCATGAACATCCTGTACGACGAGCGCCTGGACGGCGCCCTGCCCACGGTCGACAAGGCCGCGCTGCTGGACACCCTGCGCAGTGCCCTGCCCGACCTCGACATCCTGCACTCCGCACAAGACCTGCGCCCCTACGAGTGCGACGGCCTCAGCGCCTACCGCGTGGTGCCACTGCTGGTGGTGCTGCCCCAACGCCTGGAACAGGTCCAGGCGCTGCTGAAGATCTGCCACGCGCACCAGGTGCCGGTGGTGGCCCGGGGCGCCGGGACCGGCCTTTCGGGCGGCGCCCTGCCGCTGGAACAGGGCATCCTGCTGGTGATGGCACGCTTCAACCGCATCCTTGAGATCAATCCCGCAGGCCGCTTCGCCCGGGTTCAGCCTGGCGTGCGCAACCTGGCCATCTCCCAGGCCGCAGCACCGCACGGGCTGTACTACGCCCCAGACCCGTCCTCGCAGATCGCCTGCTCGATCGGCGGCAATGTCGCGGAAAACGCCGGGGGCGTGCATTGCCTGAAGTACGGCCTGACCGTGCACAACCTGCTCAAGGTCGAAATCCTCACCATCGAGGGCGAATACCTGACGCTGGGCAGCGATGCCCTGGATGCCCCAGGGTTCGACCTGCTGGCGCTGTTCACCGGCTCCGAAGGCTTGCTGGGCATCGTCACCGAGGTCACCGTCAAACTGTTGCCCAAGCCACAGGTGGCGCGGGTATTGCTGGCCAGTTTCGACAGCGTGGAAAAGGCCGGTCGTGCGGTGGCCGACATCATCGGCGCAGGCATCATTCCCGCGGGCCTGGAGATGATGGACAACCTGTCGCTACAGGCCGCCGAAGACTTCATCCACGCAGGCTACCCGGTCGAGGCCGCCGCCATCTTGCTGTGCGAACTCGACGGCGTGGAGGCTGACGTGCAGGACGACTGCCTGCGCGTCGAGGCCGTGCTCAAGGCAGCCGGCGCCAGCGAGGTGCGCCTGGCGCGCGACGAGGCTGAGCGCGTGCGCTTCTGGGCCGGGCGCAAGAACGCCTTTCCTGCGGTCGGGCGCATTTCCCCCGACTACTACTGCATGGACGGCACTATTCCGCGCCGGGCGCTGCCGGGGGTGCTGCACGGCATCGGCGAGCTGTCGCGCGAGTACGGCCTGCGCGTGGCCAACGTGTTCCATGCCGGCGACGGCAACATGCACCCCTTGATCCTGTTCGACGCCAACCAGCCCGGCGAGCTGGAGCGTGCCGAGGCCCTCGGCGGCAAGATCCTGGAGCTGTGCGTGGCAGTGGGTGGCAGCATCACCGGCGAGCACGGCGTCGGGCGCGAGAAGATCAACCAGATGTGCGCGCAATTCAACGCCGACGAGCTGACGCTGTTCCATGCGGTCAAGCACGCCTTCGATCCGCTGGGTTTGCTCAATCCTGGCAAGAACATCCCGACACTGCAGCGCTGCGCCGAATTCGGCGCGATGCATGTGCACCACGGCCAGTTGCCCTTCCCCGACCTGGAGCGTTTCTGATGGATCAGGATCACGACGACAGCTCGGCCCTGCTGGAGCAGGTGCGCCAGGCACTGGTCGACTGCACGCCACTGCGCATCCAGGGCAGCGACAGCAAGGCGATGCTCGGGCGCCCGGTCAACGGCCGGCCCCTCGACACCCGCAGCCATCGCGGCATCGTCAGCTACGACCCCACCGAGCTGGTGATCACGGCACGCGCGGGCACGCCGCTGCGCGAGATCGAGGCTGCACTGCACAGCGCCGGGCAAATGCTGCCCTTCGAACCACCGCACCTGGGCGACGGCGCCACACTGGGCGGTATGGTCGCCGCCGGGCTGGCAGGGCCGCGCCGGCCTTGGGCGGGCTCGGTACGCGACCATGTGCTGGGCACCCGCGTCATCACCGGGCACGGCAAGCTGCTGCGCTTTGGCGGCGAGGTGATGAAGAACGTCGCGGGCTACGACCTGTCGCGCCTGCTGGCCGGCAGTTTCGGCTGCCTGGGGGTATTGACCGAGGTATCGCTGAAAGTCCTGCCGCGACCGCGCAGCTGCCAGAGCCTGTGCCTGACGATGGGCCTTCGGCAAGCCCTGGATGAGCTGGCGGCCTGGGGTCAGCAAGCCCTGCCGATCACGGCTGCCTGCCATGACGGCGAAGTCCTGCACCTGCGCCTGGAGGGCGGTGAAGGCTCCGTGGCCTCTGCCGCCGAGCGCCTGGGCGGTACGCTGCTGGATAACCGCTATTGGCACGACCTGCGCGAACAGCGCCTGGCCTTCTTTGCCGGTGACGAGCCCTTGTGGCGCCTGTCGCTGCCGCACAACAGCCCATCGCTCAGCCTGCCCGGCCGACAGTTGCTCGACTGGGGCGGCGCCCAGCGTTGGCTGAAGTCCGCCGCTTCGCCTGCGTTAATCCGTGAGGCGGTCGCGCACCTCGGCGGCCATGCCACCCTGCATGCCTGCCACAGCGCCAGCTTTCATCCGCTGGCCGAGCCACTGCTACGTTACCAGCGCAACCTCAAGCAGCAGCTCGACCCGAGCGGTATCTTCAACCCAGGTCGCCTGTATGCCGACCTGTGAGGGCCAAACATGCAGACCAACCTGAGCGAACAGGCCAAGCGCCTGCCACGGGCCGATGAGGCCGAGCGTATCCTGCGCAGTTGCGTGCACTGTGGCTTCTGCACTGCCACCTGTCCGACCTATCAGTTGCTGGGCGATGAGCTGGACGGGCCGCGTGGGCGCATCTACCAGATCAAGCTGCTACTCGAGGGCCAACCGGCCACAGCCAGCACCCAGACCCACCTGGACCGTTGCCTGAGCTGCCGCAACTGCGAAACCACCTGCCCTTCCGGGGTGGACTATCACAACCTTCTGGACATCGGTCGTGCCGTGGTCGACGCGCAGGTGCAGCGGTCTCTGGGCGAGCGTCTGGCACGCCAAGGATTGCGCCTGTTCGTCCCAAGGCCTGCGTTGTTCAAGGCCCTGACCCGCACAGCCAGGGCTTTTCGGCCACTGTTGCCCAAGCCGATGCAGGCCAAGCTGCCGCGCCAGGCGCGTGCCCCCAAACCACGTCCCGTCGTACAACATGCACGTCGGGTGCTGATGCTCGAAGGGTGCGTGCAACCGGCACTGTCGCCCAACACCAACGCGGCAGCCGCGCGGGTGCTGGATCGCCTGGGGATTTCGGTGATCGCAGCCCGTGAAGCGGGATGTTGTGGCGCCGTGGACTACCACCTCGACGCGCAGGCCGTCGGCCTTGACCGCGCTCGGCGTAACATCGACGCCTGGTGGCCGGCCCTCGAGAACGGCGCAGAAGCGATCGTTCAGACCGCCAGCGGCTGCGGCGCCTTCGTGCGCGACTACAGGCACCTGCTGGCGACGGACCCGGCCTACGCTGCCAAGGCCGCGCGGGTCAGCGCACTGGCATGCGACCTGGTGGAGGTGTTGCGCGATGCGCCGCTGGAGCACCTGGATATCAAAGCCGAGCAGCGTCTGGCCGTCCATTGCCCATGCACGTTGCAGCATGCACAGAAGCTCGGGGGAGCCGTGGAGGGAGTGCTCGAACGCCTGGGGTTCAACCTGACCCCGGTGCCCGACGGCCATCTGTGCTGCGGCTCGGCGGGCACCTATTCACTGACCCAACCCGCATTGGCGCAGCAGCTGCGCGACAACCGCCTGAATGCGCTGGAAAGCGGTAATCCCGAGGTGATCGTCACCGCCAACATCGGTTGTCAGTCCCACCTCGACAGTGCCGGGCGAACGCCGGTGCGGCACTGGATCGAACTGGTGGACGAGGCACTCCCCGATATCAGCAGTTGCGCAGCCGGCGCAAACGACGGCGCTGACGCAGGATGACCCAGGTCAGCCCCAGCACCAGGGTGCCCAGCGCCACTACAAGGCCGATCAGCACTTGCCCATAACGGGCCATCAGCGCCTGGAAACCGCTGACCTGGCGTATCACCTGGATATCCGCCGGGCCCTCGGCATGCACGATGCTAATGCCGCCCTGGGTGATCTGCGGGAAGTCGGCATCGAAGTACACCCACACCCGGCACACCCCGCCGGCCTCGATGGACGGGATTTCGATGATGTTGGTGGCGTTCTCGGGAATGCTGTCGTCCCCGGCGTCATCGCGCACCTGTACCAGGCCTTTGGCCGGCAGGCGGATATGCACTTGCTTGAGCGGCGTGTCGCGGGTGTTGCGCAAGGTGATGAACAGCCCGGTGCGATGGTCCACCAGCCCCGCCTCGAAGGGCTTGGCGAACAACTGCATGTAGGGCGTCTGCGCCTGGGCCACCAAGGCCTCGACCTGGTCACGACTCAACGCCCCCTTGGCCAGCGCCTCGACACCGGCGAACAGGCGTTCGTACTTGAGTTGCTCACGGGCCTGGCCGATGCGCTCGTTGAACTGGCTGGGATAGGTCAGGGCCTCGTAGGCGACATAGGCCTTCAGGCCTCGATCATCCTTGAGCGACGCATACAACACGACGACAGCGACGACGATGACCATCAGGCCCGCAAGGGCTTTCCCGACTTTTTCCCAACTCACCTTGGCGGTTCCTTGTATCGCGGCGTGTGCGGTTGAAGACCGGGGCCAAGCGTGCCAAGTAAAGCGCCCATAGGCAAGCGTTCAGCGCCCCAGCAACACCGGCACCGACGCCACCAGCATGGCTATCCCCGACAAGGTCAACAGCCCCAGCACCAGCCGGCGAAACGCCGCCTCGCTGATACCCAGGTAGACCCGCGCGCCCAGTACCGTGGGGTCAGCATGTCCAGGACCACCACGCCGAACCTGGGCAGCATCGCCGACGTCACCACACCGGTGCCCAGATAGGTGAGCATGGTCACCGCCAGCATCGACACGAGCAGAACAACGCAGCGCGACGGACGCCTGACCAACGTGCAATTGGCCGAGGAAGTCGGCCTGTCGCCCTCCCCTTGCCTGCGCCGCGTACGTCTGCTGGAGGAAGCCGGAATCATTCGTGGCTATCAGGCACAGATCGACCGCGATGGCGTGGGGCTGGGGTTGACAGTATTCGTTGGCGTGAAGGTGGAGCGGCACACCGAAGCATCGTCTGTCGCCTTTCGCCAGGCGGTCTCGGCGTTGAGCGAAGTGGTGTCGTGCCACCTGGTGTCGGGGGAGTCGGATTTTCTGTTGCAGGTGGTGGTGCCGGATCTGCGGGCCTATGAGCGGTTCCTGATGGAGGCGCTGCTCAAGGTGCCGGGGGTGACGGATATCCGCAGCAACTTTGCGATCACCACGGTGAAGGAGCAGACTGGCCTGCCGCTCGGGCACCTGCCGCAGGCGGTGGGTGAACAGTGATGTGTGGGGGCAAACAAACCGTTGCCCCCACGCAGCGCTTCAGGCGAATCGCTCGATCTGTGCCGGGGTACGGCGCATCAACACCTTGCCGCCCCGTACCGAAACCAGCGCATGGCCCTGGCTGCGAATCATCTCGTAGTCATCCGGCGCCGACAGCACCAGCAGATTCGCCGGGCGCCCCACTTCAATGCCGTAGCGCTCGCCCAGGTTCAGGGTACGCGCGCTGTTGTCGGTGATCAGGTCCAGCGCCCGCTGCAAGTCTTCATAGCCGAGCATGTGGCAGATGTGCAGGCCCGCTTCGAGAATGCGCAGGATGTTGCCGTTACCCAGCGGGTACCACGGATCGACGATCGAGTCCTGGCCGAAGCACACGTTCATGCCTGCACGATCGAGCTCTGCCACCCGGGTCACGCCGCGACGTTTGGGGAAACTGTCGAACCGCCCCTGCAGGTGGATGCTCTCGGTCGGGCACGACACGAAGTTGATACCCGACATCTTCAGCAGGCGGAACAGCTTGTAGCAGTAGGCGTTGTCGTAGGAGCCCATGGCCACGGTGTGGCTGGCGGTAACGCGCTCGCCCATGTTGCGCACCCGCGCCTCTTCGGCCAGCACTTCGAGGAAACGCGACTGCGGGTCGTCAGTCTCGTCGCAGTGCACGTCCACCAGGCAGCCGGTACGTTCGGCCAGGTCCATCAGGAACTTCACCGACGACACGCCCTGGTCACGGGTGTTCTCGAAGTGAGGGATGCCACCGACCACATCGGCGCCCAGAGCGACGGCTTCTGTCATCAGGGCGCGACCGTTGGCGTACGATTCGATCCCCTCCTGAGGGAAGGCGACGATCTGCAGGTCGACCAGGTGGCGGACCTCTTCACGCACCTCGACCATCGCCTTGAGCGCGACCAGCGTCGGGTCGGTGACATCGACGTGGGTGCGCACGTGCTGGATGCCGTGATCGACCAAGGCGCCGATGGTTTTCTTGGCACGGGCCTTGATGTCCTCGTGGGTGGTAATGGCCTTGCGCTCGGCCCAGCACTCGATCCCCTCGAACAGCGTGCCGCTCATGTTCCAGCGCGGCTCGCCGGCAGTCAGAGTGGCATCGAGGTGGATATGCGGTTCGATGAAGGGCGGGATCACCAGGTTCTGCGCCGCGTCGATGTCCTCGGCGTTGCCCAGTGCGATGGCCGCATCCTGGGGTTCGATGGCGGCAATGCGATCGCCCTCGAGCTCGATCCGGAACAGGCCGGTCTTGCCACGCAGGCGGGCGTTGATGATGTTCATGGGGTTACTCCTTGCCTTGGCTTTCGCTCATGCGCCAGATCAGCAGCGCGACGGAAGCGTTCATGCGGAAAAGCGTGTCATCGAGCGACTGTCCGCTCAACTGCTCGATGCGTTGAATACGCTGGATGATGGTGTTGCGGTGCACCCCCAGGCGTTGCGCGGCCTGGGCGCCGTTGCCGTTTTCCTTGAGCAGCACATCGAGGGTGTGCACCAGAGCGTAGGGATGCTTGCGCCCGGTCTCGATCAGCGGGCCGAGGGTCTGGGCAACGAAGTTGTCGATCAGCGAACGGTCGGTAATCCCCTGCAACAGGCGCAACACACCCAGTTCGCTGAAATCGCACAGGCCGGTTGCCGGGCGCATGTTCTGCGCCACTTCGAGGGCCTGGCGCGCTTCTCCCAGGGCCTGGCGGTAGTGGGCGCAGTCTTCGGCCAGGCACGATAGGCCCATGAACAGCGCCATCTCGCCGGTCACCTCGGACAGCTGCCGATACAAGGCTGCGAGCGCTGGGCGCAAATCTGGGGCGTCGGCCAACAGCAGCACGAAGAGGTCACCCGGCAATTGCGCCATGACCGCCCCGGCGACCGTGCGGCACCAGGCCTCCAGTTGTTCTTCGAGCGCCTGACGAGTGTTCTGCCACAGGCGCTCGGCCTGCTCCGGTCGATGCCGCTCGAACAGGCCATCGACTGCCGAGAGTCGCAGCGCGACCACACGGCGGGGCTCGTCCAGCGCCAGTTGCAGGTGTGCAGCCCGCTGGCGGGCAATGGCCAGGCTCGGGTAGTCGCCGGTCAACAGCTGGCCGAGGATGTCGTCACGCGAGCGCCGCACCTGCCCCATCTGCACCAGCGCCGTGCCGATCAGGTGGGTGACCACCACCATCTTCAAGGCGTAGGGCTGCTCGATCAGCGGCAGCCCCAGTTGCTCGGCACGCTCGACCACCGCCGCCGGA
Source organism: Pseudomonas sp. RW3S2 (assembly GCF_014268955.1). Lineage (NCBI taxonomy): Bacteria > Pseudomonadati > Pseudomonadota > Gammaproteobacteria > Pseudomonadales > Pseudomonadaceae > Pseudomonas > Pseudomonas sp. RW3S2. The sequence continues at coordinate 58,409 of NZ_JABWRM010000009.1, forward strand.
ATATGCTGGATGAAGCTGCCGCCGGTGAGGATCACCAGGCCGGCAATACCGACAGCGTCGCCATCCTCCACCAGGCTCAGCAGGTTGGCCTCGCCACGCGGATGGTTGATACCGGTGACGAACACCAGCTCGCCCCCCATCACCCATTCGGCAATGCCTTCGTTCTCCGCCACATACGGCCAGCGCACCCGCCGCTGCAGGTTGCGTGCACCGGCTCGCACGGTCATCTCTTCGAGACCGGGCAGCCCCAGCAACTCATCGAGTGCCAGGCTCACGGCTTGGCCTGTGCCACGGGGCGCACGCGCGCACCGACTTCAAGCAGGACGATGTAGCACAGCGCCGAAGCACCGATACCCACCAGCGGGGCGACCCACGGCGAACTGTAGGCCAGCACCGCCCCCACTGCGTAGGCGAACAGACCGGCGCGGTTGTAGCGTGGCAGGCTGACCGAAGCCAGGGTCGGGTACTTGCCACGGTGGCGGTACCAGAAGTCGGCCATGATCACCCCGCCGACCGGCGGAATGATCGAGCCCAGCAGCACCAGGAACGGGATCAGCCATTCATACATGCCACCGATCGCCAGCACGATGCCCACGCCGGCCGCCACCAGCGTCGCAGTACGACGACGCTCGCTGCGCACCAGGTGGCAGGTCGCCGCGGCCACGTTGTAGATGGTCGGGCCCTGAATGGTCCAGAGGTTCAGGCACAGCATCACCACCGCCGCGAACGACAGGCCCTGCAGCATCATCACTTCGACGATGTCGGCCTGCTGGTAGACCATCGCGCACCAGGCGCCTGCCACTACCATCAGGCCGTTGCCCACCAGGAACGCCACCACGCTGGCCGTGACCGCCACCCGGCCACTGCGCGACAGGCGGGTCCAATTGGTGGCCTGGGTCGCGCCGCTGGCGAAAGTGCCGAAGACCATGGTCACCGCTGCCGAGAAGCTCATCGTCTCGTGCGGCACCACGGCCATCAGCCCTTCGAAGCCACCCACATAGCGGGTGGCGATGACCATCGAAATCACCAGCAGCACGAACATCAGCGGTACCGACAGCCGCGACAGCCAGTCCAGCCCTTTGAAGCCAATGATCGCGGTTATGCTGAAACCCAGCCCGAACAACACCATCAGGGGGATGGTCAGGCCTTCGGACAGCCCCAGCAGCTTGACCAGCACGATCGCCACCGTCGCCGTGCCCCAGGCGTACCAGCCCAGTTCCGCGAAGCCCAGCAGGAAATCGGAGAGCCGACTGCCCGACTCACCAAAACAGAAACGCCCCATCAGCACCGTGTTGAGGCCACTGCGCGAGGCGATGAAAGCCAGCGTTGCCGCATAGATCGCCAGCAAGGCGTTGCCGATGGTGGCGATCCACAGCATGTCGACGAAATTGAAGGCCATGCCCAGCTTGCCGCCAGCGAACATGGTGCCGGTGAAGAAGGTGAAGCTGAACAGGACCATGGCAATCGGCAGCAGGCCTTTGCGGGCGTGCTGGGGGGCTTCGATCAGGGGGAATTCGCCGGATGAGCTCATTTTTATAGTGTTCCAGTGTTAGGGGGTTGGCGCTGGCGGAGCAATAACTGGGCCGGATTCAGGGTAGACGATGATCAGGCTGGGAGTTGGGCTATAGCGATATCCATTCATGTGCTATGTGCACATAATTTATTGATTTCTGGAAAATTTTGTGGGCTTTATATCTCATTTTGACGCACGCGTGCACCTTTGGGTGGCGGACTTGCGCCAGCACGCCGGGGATTTCCAGCGCTTTGTGCCGACGAACACTCTGAGCATCACGGCTATCCTTCCTTGGCAGTACAATCATGGCCGCACCGCGCCAGGTCTCGGTGATACCTCTCGGTTCAGGACTTCTCCATGCCCTACCCCATCGAACAGAAACTTGTCGTCGGCGTTGCCTCCAGTGCGCTGTTCGACCTCGCTGAATCCGACGACATCTATCAAAGCGAAGGCGTCGAAGCCTATCGCCAGCATCATGAAGCGAACCTCGACAATCCGTTCCCCCGGGGCGTGGCCTTCCCGTTCATCCGCCGTTTCCTGAGCATCAACAAGGCCTTCCCCGGGCAACTGCCGGTGGAAGTGGTGCTGCTGTCGCGCAACTCGCCCGAAACCGGGCTGCGGGTCTTTCGCTCGATCACGCATTACGGTCTGGACATCACCCGCGCGGCATTCATGTCGGGCCGCTCGCCCTACGAATACATCCCGGCGTTCAACGCGTCGCTGTTTCTCAGCGCCAACGAAGAAGACGTGCAGCGCGCCATCGACGCCGACTATCCGGCCGGCCTGGTGCTGCCCACACGCATCTACGACGACGAGATCGACACCGAACTGCGCGTAGCCTTCGACTTCGACGGCGTGATCGCCGACGACGAAGCCGAGACGGTCTACAAGCAGCACAACAACCTCCACGACTTCCAGGCCCACGAGTTCGCCCGCAAGGCTATCCCGCATCAGCCGGGACCGCTGGCAGACCTGTACCGCAAGCTCTCGCACATCCGGACCCTGGAAGACCAGAAGCTTGCGCAAGACCCTGACTACAAGCGCATCCTGCGCATTGCCATCGTTACCGCGCGCAACGCACCGTCCCATGAGCGCGTGGTGACCACCTTGAAAAACTGGGGCGTTTCGCCAGATGAATCGTTCTTTCTGGGCGGGATGGAGAAGGGCCGCGTGCTGTCCATTCTCAAGCCGCACATGTTCTTCGATGACCAGCGCAGCCACCTGAGCTCGGCGGCGGGCAACCTGCCGATGGTTCATGTGCCGTTCGGGGTGGCCAACCGCAACGTCGCCAGCCAGCCTGCGCAGCTGGAGGTGATGACTCAGGGCACTGGCGAAGCTACGAGTGAACAGGCGACAGGCCGATAAAGGCCGCATGCCTAGCGCTTGTCCTGCAGCATTTGCCCACGTATTTGCTGCCAGCCCATTCGCCGGTCCGCCGCCTCTTGCCACTGCGCCCGTTGCGGCTCACGCTGCACGATTGGCAACAGCAGCGGCGGCAAGCGCTCCACCTGACTGCTGCGGGTGAAGATACACAGGCGGGTGTAGTCAGGCAGTTGGTGGAGCTTGGCCCCGAGCAGGCTGTGTGGACACAGCAACAGCAGGTCACCGAAGGCGAACAGCTGGTAGGCCCTGACCTGTACCTTGCCATCGTGACGCAGACGGCTGTGCCAGAGCAGCGGATCGATATCGGCCAGTGTCACCTGGCGATCGAGCACGTAGCGCTGGGAGAAACCCTGGCGTACTTCCAGGCTGCCGGCCACCGAATAGGTGATGCTCGACATCGCGCCCTTGGCGGTGGTGAGAAAGATCACGAAGAACAGCAAGGCGCCGCCGATGCCTGCGGCGACTTTGCGGTAGATATCGCCTTTGAACACGAAGTACAACATCGAAGGCAGCAGGCTCATCAGCAGCGTGAACAGTGAAAAGCCTGCCACGAACGACACCGCCGCCTCGTTATCCCGCCCGACGTAGGTGTCGATGATCAACAGCATCGACAACGAACTGGCGATGACGGCGAACACCAGGGTGAACGAAAGAAAGATCCCGAGAAACCAGCGATCGGCCTTGCCCTTGTTCTTCGGCGCCGCAAGAACGAACAACGACCTGAACGACCGGGAGAAGAACAGCGCGGCAAACGCCAGCAAGGTGGCTGCCGAGATCAACAGCACGGCAACGCCGGAGCCAAGCATTCGGTGGTAGAAGAAGCCGAGGACGATGAAGGCGGCGTAGCCCACCGCCAACGGAATCACCAGCCACAGCGCGACATGGCGGGTGAGCCAGCGCACCCTGCCGAACAGCGATACCGCCGTGCCGTAGAGCCACGACGAGCCCATCAGGATGATCAGGTGGGAGAACATCACCGCGACGACCACGAACATCCAGGCGGCGAGTGACGACTTGGAATCCAGCGCCGACATGAACAGGTCGGCGCGACCGATGGCGCGGGTATAGATGTAGAGGCTGAGGCTGCCGAGGAAGGTCCCGAAGAAGACCAGCGTCACGGTGAAGGGTGTCCAGTGCTCAAGCACACGCTTGAGATTCTTGCGAAATACCTGGGCGAAGGTCGGGCGCACACGATGTGCACGGGGAGTAGGTTGCGGGGTATTGCTCATTTCACTCGCCTGTCCATGGTCTGTAACACAAAGCCCGGGAATCTATCACGCCTGCGGGCGATAGTTCCCAGCTCGGGCCTCTGCGATGCACCCTGCATCCAATGCTGGGTTTGATAGCGCTCGCGACGAAAGCCCCTAGGTGTCACTCCCTTTATCGACCGCTACCTCCCCGCGAACGATCGCCAGTTGCCCGTCGATCATCGCCTTGCTCATGCCACTCAGGTAATACATGGCACGCATCAGGGGCTCGGCGTCGCGCGGCGTGTTGAGGGCGCGATGGGTGAGTTCGGTCACGCACCCCAGCATGCTCGAAACCTCCATCAGCGTTTCCTTTGGCGGCAGCCCGGGTATCGCCTGCACCCAGGCCAACCGCGGTGGGCGGCGGATGCGCGGTACTGCGCTGACCACTTTCAGGCCAGCGTTCCTGTTCGATTGATCGTCGTTATCCATGCGTCCCCCATCGAGAATCGGTAGCGCTTCCAGCGCTGGATTGAAAAGTGCCCGCCGCATCTCCCCCGCACGCCTGTAGCCCGACCCACGCGAACCCGGCGTGAGTCTCTGCCCGTAAGCTGAAAGCGTGAAGATGAAATGCGGCGGGCACGGGCAGATTAGAAGGCCAGACGGGCCTGCACAACAGCGCAACCCAGGGAAACGTGATCCCAAGAAATACCCTACGCGACAATAGGAAGTTTCACGATATTTGTGCACATTCGCCCCTTTCCACCTCGCTTATCTGATCTGTTCAGGCAACCGGAAACGGCTGGGCGATTGTCCGGCATGCTTGCTGAACGCCACGCTGAACGCGCTGGCCGAACCGTAGCCCACCCGCTCGGCGATCTCGGCGACAGACAACTGCCGGGCCCTGAGCAACTGCTTGGCGACCTCCATGCGCCAGGCCAGCAGATGCGCCATTGGCGCCACGCCCACCGTTCGCGTGAAGCGCTCGAAGAACGCCGAGCGGGAGAGCGCGGCAATGCTCGCCAACTGATCGACACTCCAAGGGTGATCGATACGTGCGTGCAACTGATTCAGCACCGGCGCCAGGCGCCCATCCGCCAGCCCCCGCAGCAACTCGACCGGGGCATTCTCGATCGCGACCAGGCGCATGGCTTCGATCAGCAACAACTCGACCAGGCGCGACAAGGCGAACTCGCTGCCTGGCTTCTGCTCCACGGACTCCTCGCTGACCATCTGCACCAACTGCGACAAGCGCACCGAGCTCCTGACATGCACGACGGTGGGCAGCAGGGCTATCAGTAACGCCGGATCGGTGTCGTCGAACGCGAAGGAGCCACCCAACGAGCACATGTCCGCTGGGCCTTGCGTCTGGCCATAGCGTACCTGTGAAACGTTGTGAAAATCACCCGATGGAACATCTGCCAGTCCTGGGCCTCCCACACTAACGCAGGGCGAAAGGCGCGCTGCCCATGAAGACCCGGAGGCATGTTCCGTATGAAAAAGATCCTGATGGTGCTGACATCCCACGACCAGCTCGGTAAAACCGGCAAGAAAACCGGCTTCTGGCTGGAGGAATTTGCCGCCCCTTACTACGTGTTCATCGACGCAGGCGCACAGATCACCCTCGCTTCACCCAAAGGCGGCCAACCACCGCTGGACCCGAAGAGCGACGAGCCCGACGCCCAGACCGACGCCACGCGCCGCTTCCAGCAAGACACAAAGGCGCAGATGGCCCTGGCCGACACAATTCCGTTGGGAGAGATCGACCCTTACGACTTCGACGCCGTGTTCTATCCAGGTGGTCATGGGCCGCTTTGGGACTTGGCCGAGGACACGGATTCGATCACCTTGCTCGAAGCCCTGTACGCCTCGAACAAACCCATCGCTGCGGTTTGTCATGCGCCGGGCGTGCTCAAGCAGGTCAAGGCGGCGGACGGCCAGCCGGTTGTGAAAGGCAAGCGCGTCACCGGTTTTACCAACAGCGAGGAAGAAGCTGTCGGGTTGACCGATGTGGTGCCGTTTCTGGTGGAGGATATGCTCAAGGACAACGGCGGTGAGTACTCAAAGGCAGCTGATTGGGCGAACTACGTGGTCGAAGATGGCCACCTGATTACCGGCCAGAATCCCGCTTCGTCCGAAGCAGCGGCGCAGGCGTTGCTCAAACGTCTGGCGCACGAGCCAGGCGCCTGAGACGAATGGCACAGGCGCGATCCGCTCCCGCAGATGACGATCCCTGTAGGAGCGGGCTCGTCCCGCGATCACCGGCAAAGCCGGTGCCGTCCCCCACAACCGATACAAACGGATTCACATCACCGCCACCCGGCGGCTGGCAACCCCACCCAGCATCGGTGACAATCGCCCCTCATGCCCAAGCCAGGACGCCCCGCATGCTCACCACCCTCGCCATCGGCAACTACCGCTCGATAAAGCACCTCGTCATGCCGCTAGGCCAACTCAACCTGGTGACTGGTGCAAACGGCAGCGGCAAATCCAACCTGTACAAAGCCCTACGCCTGCTGGCCGAAACCGCCCAAGGCGGCGTGATCGAAGCCCTCGCCCGCGAAGGCGGCCTCGACTCGACCTGGTGGGCCGGCCCGGAAACCAGCGCCCGCATGAAGCGCGGCGAAGTGCCCATTCAAGGCCAGCACCCGACCGACGTCAGACGCCTGCGCCTGGGCTTCGCCACCGAGGATTTCGGCTTCGCCATCTCCCTGGGCCTACCCATCCCGCTGCCCTACCCGAGCGCCTTCATGCTCGACCCCGAGATCAAGTGCGAAGCCATCTGGGGCGCCGGCGCCTACCGCCCCTCCTCCCTGCTGGTCGAACGCAAGAACGCCCTGGTACGTGCCCGCGAAGGCAACAGCTGGTCCGTGCTCGACCAGCATGCCGACAGCAGCGAAAGCTTCTTCAACATCGTCGGCCGCCCCCGCCAGGCCCCAGAGATCGGCGAGCTGCGCGCGTTCATCAACAGCTGGCGCTTCTACGATCACTTCCGCATCGACCGCGACGCCCCCTGTCGCCAGCCACAGCTAGGCACCCGCTCGCCCGTACTGCACCACGACGGCCGCAACCTCGCCTCGGCACTGCAGACCATCATCGAGATTGGTGACGTCGAAGACCTGGTTGCCGCGCTGGATGACGCATTTCCCGGCAGCCGCCTGGAGATCGATGCACCACCCGGCGGGCTGTTCAGCGTAAGGCTTCACCAGCACGGGCTGTTGCGCCCGCTGGGCGGGACGGAGCTGTCGGACGGCACCTTGCGTTACCTGTTGCTGGTCGCGGCCCTGCTGACGCCTCGACCACCGTCACTGATGGTGCTCAACGAACCGGAAACCAGCCTGCATGCCGACCTGCTGCCAGCGCTGGCGCGCTTGATCATCCGCGCCTCGCAACGCAGCCAGGTGTGGGTGGTGTCGCATAGCAGGCCGCTGATCGACGCGCTGACCGCGTGTGAGGGGTGCAATGTGCTGGAGCTTGAGAAGGATCAGGGGCAGACGCAGTTGCGTGGGGTCGGGTTGCTGGATGAGCCGCTGTGGCGGTGGGTGGATTGAGCCTTCGAAACACCACCGCTCCCAGTGCCGCTCTTCAACATTGCTAGCCCGCTCTCCAGACCATTGCACACCTGCTTCCCACGGGAAATCCGTGTTCATACTCTTCATTCAACAGTGTTGACAGCCTTTCATCGACGCATTGGTCGGATTCAATCTGAAAACCGAGACGAGCGTAGAATGGAGCATTCCACGGTACGTGTTTGAAAGTTGTGAGAGTCAGCGCATGCAGCTCATTGATCTCAACATAAGCCTGCGCCGCTTGAACGAGCTGTCGCCCTATGCCCTGCCCTTGCAGGGTGTGTCGAACGGAAAGTTCATGGATATGAAGGTCTGTACCGTAGATATCGGCACTGAGAAATCCTTGCGGACGATTTTCAGCATCGATGGCCACCCAGCACGTCGAGCGCTCGATGAGCTCAAGATGCCGTTCAACCGGCATAGGAGGAGAATCAGCGAGCCAGCTTAACCCTTCAAACACACGAAAGGCTTGCGCGGCAGAACGCTCGATTGAGAGTAAGAGGCTCGCATCCTCTGGCACAGCAACGCGGACAGTCGTAAACATAGCTACCCGAAATCTGGATCGCGGGATGAAAGCCTGGAGCCCCCTAGTATCAGCAAGGCTTTGACTATTTGCTGCGCCGCTTCGGAAGTGGCGCTGCCACTGGCGTTAGCATTCGATGCCAACGATCCATTGGGTCTTGGCCGCATTGCTGCGGTCCAGATCAGGGCGCCGCACGGCAGGCTGAGTGCAGCCCCGCGGTACGATATACGGCTGAGCGACCGCAGCCGCTTCGGCGAGCTCCATCGGCTTGCCATCGTCACGTTCGACGGTGATGAAGAACGGCTGGTAGAACGGAATGATGTAGGCGTCGAGGGTATAGCGCGCACCATTGGCCTCAAGGTTGGCGTGGTACTCATCGAAACGGGTCAGGCGACTGGTGTCGAGCTTGTCCTGCACCGCGCAACCGACCATGAAAAGCCCGAGCAAGGCACCGCCGCACAATGACATCGTGTTCATTACAACTCCTTTTGAGGTTTGCCCGGATGGACGCGCCGGGACATTAAAGGCGTGCGTGGTGGCCGTCAAGCGAGCGGCACTACTTGAGCAGCGGCATGTTAGGGATCACAATCACCGCGCTAAAAAAAGGATTAAGACAAAAGGATCATTGCCTTGAACAAGAAACAACGCGACGAACTCAGTAAGTATCTCAGCTATGTGCTACGCCATGCTCCGCACTCCATCGGCTTGACCCTGGACCGCGAAGGTTGGGCCGAGGTGGATACACTATTGCGTAATGCCGCTGAGCAAGGACGCAGTTTTGACCGCGCCGCCCTGCGCGACGTGGTTGAAACCAACGACAAGAAGCGCTTCACCCTTTCGGACGATGCGCGATATATCCGCGCCGCCCAAGGCCACAGCACGACTCAGGTCGCCCTCCAACATGTCGAAAAGACCCCACCCGCCCTGCTCTACCACGGAACCGCCAGCCGTTTCATGGCGTCCATCGAGGTACAGGGTCTGGTTGCCGGTTCTCGCCACCATGTGCACCTGAGTGAAGACCCAGAAACGGCGCTGGGCGTGGGTAGACGCTACGGAGAACCCGTATTGCTGGTGATAAATACATCGAAGATGCGCGAAGCCGGCGCGCGTTTCTACCAAGCGGACAATGGTGTGTGGTTGGTGAATGAGGTACCGGTGGGCTATTGGAGTCGAGGGTAGCAGGAGCGGTAAATGGCTTCACTCTGACAAAAAAGTTTCGAGGGAATGAAAAGCATCACGATTAATGGGATCAACTAAAGCCAGCTTACTCACATCCTATAACCCAGGCATCAGCAATTAAACTTCCGTAAAGTACATCATACTCGTCACCCCCTTGAAGCTTGTCCTGGCTCTTGCAGCATCCGAAAAACAATTCCCCTATCAACATGAACGCCACCTAGGCTAGCCCCTATGGCGGCGCCACATTTCATTCAAAATTATTAACAGTCGCGAATAAATGAGCAATGGCACACTCAGTACCAGCATTGCGTTCTGTGTGTGTATCTCCATAGGAACAAGGGTATCCACACGCTGACTCGCTGAAGCCTCAGAGAACACCTTTGCGGAAAGATGGCTCGTTATTTTCAGAACTCCTGAAATAACAACTTTCACTTGCACCATCCGACCATCAACCCTGAAACCATTTTCAAACAACTCTATATCGGATTCATTCAAGGGCAATTTGTACACGCTCGCCCCCAATAGTAAATCGCTTTGAGGCTCTGGATATTCGCCGTAGCCGGAGGCCTGCAGGCTCTGCAAATACTTCTCAATTGCCATAATTCCGCTCACTGCTCTAGCCCTTTTAAAAACTCGCGCAGTCCTTCTTTCGTTGCAGGGAAACTGAAGGAAAATTTTTCTCCTACTTTTCCCGCCCCCAGCGCGGCTCCCTCTTCCGATGCATAATAACCTCTGAGCGTGACAGTCTCCCCCCCTTTAGCTTGAGTGTAAGCTAAAAGCTCCTTAAGCGGCCCCACAAGCTCCGCAGCTCCATCGGAGCCATGACCTATAAAACCTTTCGATGTCCCAACAGCAAAATCGTCGAAAATAACTTCACCGGCCTTCAGAGTTACTTTTGGTGAATATATAGTTCCCACACCGTTAGCCGCATCAAATGAAATCTTCCCGAGGTCTTTAGCACCTGCACCGCTATCTCCAGCGCCCTCCGAATAAACGGCACCCGGATTCAGCTGATGCCCGGGAGTGACGTAGATCTCCCTCCCCGGCTGCCCATCAAGCTGATTGCCGCCTGTATGCGATGTGCTGGTCGGCTGCTCACCGCCAGCATAGCCCCCGCTGCCGGGATTCTGCTTACCCGCTTCGACCAGCAGACCGTCGTACTTCTTCAAACTCGGGTCAAGCACATGTATCGGCAAGCCGACGTTTTCAATGGCGACATCCACAATCAGCTTAACCATTTCGGCACGCTGATTCAGGTCGCGCACATTCGACTCGATCGAGTCAATGGCACTCGATACCGCCGCCTGCATCTCGGGCTGGCGCTCGGGAGGTAACTGAGTGGCAGTCAGCGTGGTCGCGAGTGCCCCCATCAGTACATAGCCGGCCCAAACGGCAGGGACGATGTTTTGCTGGCTTTGTTGCACAAGGTTGGCGCGATTCATCACGCTCAAGATGCCGAGCACTTTTTCCGGATCGTCTGCCCCGATGGCAGTCAGGCTTCGAGCGACGAGCTCAAAGTCCTGGGTCCGCTCGCCTGGTGCCACCTTGTCCAGAAGTGCATTGATGGTGGCGGCTCGGGTTTCCTCATTTCGGCTGCCGATCTGGCGGGTGAGTTCGCGTGCGACCAGCACACGATTAGCCTTGTCACTTCCCGCTCCAGTGCCTAGCACGGTCCCAACCACAAACAGGTCAGTGGCGGCCAGTACCGGCCTGATGACGTGGCCCTGGCCTTCGCGCTAAGCCTGCGCGTGCACGACAGCGCCGATCACCTCCGCAGGCTGGCGCGGCGCCTGGTCGACAAGGTCTGCCTCGAGCACCAGCCGAGCATGAAGCGCCTGGCCCGCGAGCCGGACGACGCGAAGGTGTTCGATGCCGCGCTCAAGATCATCAACCGGGTGTGCGACCTGCTGGAGTACGCCCCAGGCACCCGCTTTGTGCGCAATGGAGGCGATGATGGCTCTGACGCAGCAGCAGCGTGACGAAAAGCGCAGGGCCAAGGCCGAGCGCTTGCAGGAAGAAGACCTGCGCTTGAAGGTTCGACCAGGGACTAAACAGGCCCTGCTGTAACTGATGGAGTGGGCCGGGATCGAGGAACAGGGCGAGGCGATGACGCTGATGATTCATCACGTCGAAGCGCTTGGGCACTATGCACTGTTCAGGATCACGCGCCACGAAATCGAAGCTCACCGGAATGTGGCGCGCACCGAGTCGTTGCGGCTTTCGGCCAGGAAGCGAACAGGCCAGCACCTGCGAGCGATTTGCGGGTGGGCCGATGCTACCCACGGGCAGATCATCGAAGCGCTGGTTCACGGCATCCATGTCCTTGGCCGGCAGCACGCGACGAAGTTTCTGACCCCGCCGCGGCATGAGATCAGCATTTCGCCGCGCCTGGCCCTAGCCTTCGACCGGAAAAGCATGCTGATGATTCGGCATGATCCGGGCGACGAGATTATCGCACCTGGCTTAGTCCGCACTGTTGCCTTACAACTTGCCAGCGAAGATTCTGCCTATGACCGTGGCGTCCACAATGGGCGCGCTTTTCCCATGTGAACCGGGCAAGGCACAACTAGCCTCACTAAGCAACAACACCTGAGCTATCAACGACTACTTTTTGAGGGCGTCATCTAGGCGCAGTCTAGAGTCTGTAGAAAGCAAACTATATTGATGGAGACTTAAGAACCTCCCATCTTTGAATTCCACATCGCGCAAAGTCCCTTCAAGCTTGAATCCAAACTTCCTCAAAAGAGCGCAACTGGGCTCATTCTCCGGCTCAACATCTGCATGAATACGGTGCAAGCCCATTGTGTTGAATCCGTAGTCAATCATTGACGGCAGAGCCTCAGATAGTAGACCGCGACGCCAGTACTCCGGCATCAACCAGTACCCTATCTCTGCTTTTCGGTGGTCATGGCACACATTGTTAAAGCCGCAAGCCCCTATCAATGATTGGTTGTTGATTAGTGATATTCCCCACCATATGCCAGACCTCTCGGTGACGATTCGCTCAAACCACCGCATTTGCTCTTCAGTCTCGGCAAGGCTCGAATATGAAACACCATAGTGGGCGATCACTTGGGGGTTGGAAAGCGCCTTGTACACATCGCTTATGTGTGAAGGAAGTATCTTTCTAAGTGAAATTCTTCCTAACAAAAACTCGGGAAATACTGTGAGCACTTCGATAAGTCCGCTGACAATGTGTCGTTAAGTTAACACAGGCGCTGCCCATTTTTACCATCTAACCCATGCCGCATCCGGCCACGGAGGGCGGCGCATGCATGGAGTACCGCAATGCAAGTCGAGACCTCGACCGTCACCAAGCTGCTGATCACCGGCGCCGAAGGCCTGGACCCGATCAGCGTCTACCTCGAAGACTTCGAACCCTGCAAAGGCAAGATCACCGTCAGCTGCTACGACAAGACCTGGCACGCCTACTGGGGCGGCATGTGGGATGGCCTGACCATCGGCCAGTTCTTCTGCAAGCTGCACGACGCCTACATCATCGGCTACTTCGACCGGTCGCTGAGCTCTCGCCGGTTCAGCGCCGAGGCCCTGGCCGACAAAGCGCGGAAGGTGATCGTGCAAATGCGGCGTGACCGGGACGCAGAAGACGCCCGGAACATGCTCGACGAGGCCGAGGATGTTCGCCACACCAGCTCGCTTGATGAGTGCGGCGGCGCCCACCGCGAGTTCATGCACCGCGTGTTCGGTGACGACTGGTGGAACCTGCCGGCCGACGCCATGGACCCCAACCCGGACTGGGCCTACCTCTGCCGCATCATCGCGACAGTGCAGCTGGCCCTGGCCAAGCAGTACCCGATCGCCGCCTGACGCATCGATCAGGATTCATGACTTGAAGCACACCTTCGGTCGCCGACTGCGCGCCGCAGGCGTTACTGAAGAAGATCGGAAGTCACTGCTCGGGCACAAGAACGGCAGCATCACCAGCCACTATTCCGGCGCTGAGCTGGGCAAGCTGATTGAGGCTGCGAACATGGTATCAACAACTGACTCTCGCGGGCCGGTGTTGACGATCTTGAAGAGGAAAATCGGATGAAGTCCCGAAAAACTCCCCACACGCAGAAATGAAAAAGCCACCCTAAGGTGGCTAAGTCATTGGGATTATTGGTCGGGACGGAGTGATTCGAACACTCGACCCCTTGCACCCCATGCATGCCAAGCCAGCTAAAGGCATGATATCACAGCACTTTTCGGCGCGCTCGCTGCAACCGACCGTCCATAGGTGTCTGTGAGCATCCACAAGAGTCACGCATTTCTCACGCAGCTACGGCTGCCCATCCCGGCGTTCTGCCGACCGTTCCCCTTCCTTTATACAGCTACTCACAGAACAGGCCGAAAGCCCAGGCCTCCTCATGCTCGTTCAGAGCCCACAGCCTGCCTGCCTCGACGAACTCCAGCATCTCGGACAGTTCCTCATCGCCCACCTCACGACGCCTGCGCGCGGCGAGCGCCATTTCGGTCAGCACCGCAGCGCGCCCATCTGGGTCCACTATCAGCTCGAAGCTGTCATTGAGCTCGGCCACCCAGGCCTGCGGAAGCTCAGTTGCCATACTCACCCACCGCGCGGCACCACCACGACTGAGCGTACAGCACGCCGTCGATCTCCTCGACCCCGTTGATGTTGATGCCGAGCTGCGCCATTCCGTTGAGCTTTGCGTCGTGCAACCGAGGGATGATGTCGGGGCCGGGCGTCGGATTGAACACCCATGCCTGCGTGGCAACCCTGCCCAACGGTTCGCTTTGGTGGTCACCGATGTGGATATCGGCGCGCAGGGGTTGGATTTTCTTGAGCTGATCGGAAGGAATGGCCACGCCATTCACACGCCGCCGGACGATGAGGAAATACATGCTTCACCGAATACTGTATATGGATACAGTATTTGAGCATTGCATGCGCAGCCCGCGCCAGTACCGCCTGGCGGGCTATGCTTTGTGCTCGAGCAGGAGGGACGGGAAATGTGTGGACGGCTGACCCAATACCGGGGCATTCACGACTTCGTCGAAGTGCTCAGCATGCCGGATGTCTGGAGAAACAACGTCGGGGAGCATGCGCTGCAGCGGTACAACGTTGCGCCTACTACGCCCGTTGCTGTGCTGCGCGTTGATGAGGGAGGTCCGCGTGCGGACCTGGTGAGGTGGGGGTGGCGGCCGCACTGGGCGACCGATCGCGCCGCGCCGATCAACGCGCGCGTCGAGAAGGTGGCACACGGCCCGTTCTTCCGGGCCATCTGGCCACACCGTGCAATCACGCCCATCGACGGATGGTACGAGTGGGTTGATGAGGGCGGCCCGAAGAAACAGCCGTACTACATCCGGCGGCGCGACGGCCAGCCAGCGCTATGCGCCAGCATCGGCCAGTTCACCGGAAACGAGCACGACGGCTTCGTCATCATCACAGCCGACGCCCAGGGCGGGCTTGTTGACGTGCACGACCGCCGGCCAGTGGTGCTGGAGCCGGAACTGGCGCGAGAGTGGATTGCAGCCGAGATGCCCAGCGAGCACGCAGAACAGATGGTGCTGAACCTGGGGGAGCCGTCTGAGGCATTCGAGTGGTACAAGGTCAGCACAGCCGTAGGGAGCGTGCGGAACCAGGAGCCTGAGCTGATAGCGCCTCAGTGACGACTCAGCGGCGCTCGCCCCATGGCATCTGAGTGGTACTGATGAGCCGCCTTGATCTGCGATTCCAAGATCAGCCGCAAACGCTCCACCTCCTCCGCAGGCAGGCCGGTATCCTGCGCCTCAAGATAGTGCCTCATAGCCTCCTCAGCATCCTTGTAGACCTGATGGTCTGGCATCACGACTTCACGCTTGTCCTTCATGCTCGCCTCCCTGGCGGTCAGTGGATGATATGAGGTGCTTGCCGGTAGCGATGAGCTGATGCTCGGTCACCTGGCGGTAAAGCCGATCGGCCAATATTCGGTGCCGCTCGACATCCTCTGGGGGATCACCATCAGCCACGGCCTGCTGTAGGCGTCGATTGGCGTCGAGCGCTTGGCGAAGCAACTCTTCCCCTGCAGTAACCATTCCTTCAAGCGTTCGCTTCACTGACCTACCCCGATGGCTTTGTCAGGCCATTATAGGACGCTTCACAGGCCAGGCCGGCTATTCGGGCTTGGTCATAAGCTGCCGCCAGCTCTCCCGCTCGAGCATCAGCCCGTGCGAGCAGGTCGGAGAGCACCATTGCGGCGCGGGTGGCTGCCTTGCCTCGCTCGACAGCGGCGGTATCCGTGGGGGAGCAACTGACGGCGGCGGCGAGGTTTCTGGCTTCGTGGCGCAGCCGCTGGCCAGAAGCGTCAGCGCCAGCAGCATCGGTATCAGCAGTCGTTCGTTGTTCTTGAGCATGAGCCCTCGCCTCCTCTTGCGCCACGGCGCGCCGTTGTTCCTCTGCTCGAGCACCGCGCTCGCCCAGCACCTCAGCCAGGCGATCGCCGCTGTCTCGCTGCGCAGATCGTGCTGCAGCCTCGGCGCGCTCGACAGATCGCCCGTGCTCGTACACAAGCCAGTACGAGCCGACAACGGCTAGCAGAGCGATCACGCGTGCTCCCCAGCCGCTCACGCCAGTGCCCTACGCAGGCCCTCTGCGAAGATTGCAGGCGGGTATTCGTAGTTCGCGTTCTCGTGCTTGATGATCGCGTGCACCAGGCCGCCGAGGATCTTCTCGTCCTTGATGTTCTTGATCGGCTCGCTCGGCCCCAATCCACAGCGCTGGGCAACGGCGCGGACATAGGCGCTTGTGTCGTTCTCCACCTCCGGCGCCCAGCGCTTGATGATCGCCGTCACAGTGCGCAAACCGTGCTTGTTGTAATAGGTCTGCAGCAGCTTGCCCAGGGCGCGAATGCCGTTCTCCGGGGTGTCGAAGATGCAGAACCGACCGCCGGGCTCTTTCCCGATCTGGCCCACCCAGTTGTTTGCTGGACTGAAGTCGATGTTGCCAGGGTTGCGGTTGCGCACGCCCCGGGGCAGGGATTGGGTCATGGGTTTTCTCCAGGCAAAAAAATACCGCCATGCGGCGGTTGTCTGTCGGATGTGTAGATTTATGCCGGCGGCGCGGGCCAGTCGATGGTTTGCGGGTAGCCAGGCTGATCAGGCAGTCGATTGAGCGCCACACGGAAGCGCTTCCACTCTTTCAGCAGTGAAGCCTCTACCTCGGTCGCCTCCTCCAGATCGACCGCATCCTGCAGCGGCGCAATAGCGTCGTCGGCCAGCTTCCGTAGGCGCAAGGCTTCGACCTGAGCATGGGCCAGCACTTCGGCTGCTGCTTGGGCTGCCTTCATCTCGACGGTGATCATTTGCGTCCAGTCGATGTTCATTCCGCAATCCTCACATCGGTGCCGACTTGCTTGAGTTGATCTTTTGCAACAGCGTACTGTTCGCCTGTGGGGTTGTGAGTCATGATAAGTGCGCTATACGGCTCAGATTCGACCGCAGCTGCCGAACTCACCAGAATGTCGTAGATCGGAAGGGGCACGGCGCCATCGGCGGTCATGTACAGCGGCTGAGGGAACCTGGTGGACTCCGGCGCATTCGCCCCATGCGGAAGGCGAAGCGTGACGACGAGCTCACCCTCAATGCGCTCGGCTGGCCCACAGAACCAGTCAGACTTGATTGCCTCGCGCGGCAACGTGGCGCCATCGGTGAGCGGCGAGAAGTCGAAGATTTCACCATTTACCGTGAGCGTGTCGCCCTGCCGGGTGACTGTCAGGGCTTCATCCATGCGGACCGGGGAAAGAATGATTTTCATGATTAGAACTTCCTGCCGATGGCTATCCAGACGACGTTGAAAGCCTGCGCCGCTGCGTTGTTGCGGATGACTGCACCGATACTGCCTGCCAGCCGCGACGAGTAACCAATGATTCCGTAGTGATCGTTGGACGCCGTTGGCTGCGCGACTGCGCTGAAGCCATAGCTGTTGTCGAAGAACTGGACCGGGAAGGTGATGGTCTTACCGCTGTAGTCGCCGCTTGCAATCGCAGCCGTGGACATCGAACCCCATTGAATCAGGGTGCCGTCCGCATAGAGGGTATAGGCACCGTTCGAATTCTGCCCTCGCTCAATAATGGCAGTACCTCCCCCGCTGCCTACGCTACCCACCACATCAAAAATCGCCCCGTTTTTCAGGCCTAGTCCAGCACGTGCGGCCGCTGGTGTGTTGCCGCCAGTGCCTCCTTGAGCAACGCTGAGGGCGGTTGTCAGTCCGGTTATTGACGTGATGTCGCTGTTCGCGCCCCTGGTCGCCGCGCCAATGTTTACTCGAAGTTCAGCAACGTTGGCTGGCGTACCCAACATGGCCAATGTCCCGCCGAACTGGTCGACCAGTTGACGCAGCCGGTCAGCAGCTTCCTTGACGTACCCCTGCATCGGGGCCAGGCCGTAGGCCCCTGCGGCAACAGTTGCGCCCTGGTAGGCGGGCAAGATGCCCATCACCGTGGCACTGGCAATGTTGGCGACTTCGTACCATCGGCCATCAGGCCCCTGGAAGGCATCACCCACGCGGGCATTAAGTGAAAAGTTCGTGCCGGTACCGGTCACAGTCGTCTGCCCGGCGGTGATCGACACCGTTCCGGCTCTATACCAAGGCATGTTTTTTCCTTCAGAGTGGTTTCATCGGGCGCGAAGCGAACAACGTTCGGCCATTCGCGGTGATCGGGTTGATGCCCGAGAAGTTGTCGCAATACATCTGCAGTACAGAGCGATTGCCCGGCAGGAAGCCGCCAAAGTTCGCGCGGATCGGCTGCGTCGTGGCTGCAATGTTCACGCAAGAAAACAGCGCGTTCGCCAGCACGTAATCACCGAAGCTTCCGGTCCACGGCATTTGCTGGCTTGGTGCGTAATATCCGCCCGCCCCCGTTATCGGCGGTCCAGCGTTGACGAACTGGGTGGTGGCCGGTTGGCTGTTCAATAACGAAAGATTCGCTGTCGTGATGAACGTCCTATTGCCCGCAGCATCATGCACCGAAGCCCCATAATCTCCTGCTGGAGTGTTGGGCGTCATATAGCTCGCGCAGAACCAGCTGATCTGCATGTAGTCGTAGCCAGCGCTTCCGTGCGTGGCAGGCTGCGCATATTGCCGCAGACGAAACCCAGTCCAATTGCCTGGGCTGCCCTTCATCGAGAAGCTGCCGACCATCATGTAGTCTGCAGCGTTCAAGAAGATCAGTGGGCGTTCATAGGTGGTTACAGGTGCCGGGAAGGTGACATCTGCCCAACGAATCTCTTGTACTTGCATGCCGGGGCGCCAGTAGAACCCAATCTGGAAGGCTCCGCTGTAGCGAACCGAGAGGATACGGTTGATCGAGTCGATCTGGGTTCGCACGTTATCGTTGAACGCGCGAATCCCGTAGCTCCCGGCCGCCGAGAACGGCTCGCCGCCCTGGGAAAGGATCATCACCTGCCAGGTTAGATTCTGCGGCTGCCGAAGCTGCAACTGACCAGCGGAATACCAGGCTTGCGGGGACCACGTGTTTTCTCCCATGTCTTGAAGCGTGTCGACAACAACGAAGGATTGGGCCTGGATCTCAGGAATCGAGATGTACTGATCAAACGCCCCGTTTCCCGTGACCTGCATCATCTTCAGCGAGCGGATCGGCGTGACGGTCGTATCAAGTGAAACCGCTGCGGACGCATCCTTGGTCCGCAGGCCGTATTGCACAGCCATCAGGTTAGCCTCCCCGCCGCAACGCGCTCGACGCCGTTCGCGTCGTACACGTAGAGGCCGCCATTGTTGATGATCGTTTGGCCGTTTGCGTCCTGGCCGCGCAGGGTGAAAGCCCCTGTGACCATGTTCAGTTCGATCAACGGCAAGCCCTGGGCATTGACGGCCTGCGAGCGCAGGGTCATGCCAAGGATTATTTGCTGAATGAACGCCGTGTTGATGAACGCCTGGTTGATGAAGACCTGGCCGCCCTGAACAACGAACGGACTCGACAGAGTGCCGTTGATGCCGTTGACCACTGCGAAGCGATCTGCAGAGACAAGGAACTGGCTCTGCAAGCCTGCCGGCGTGTTCTCGATGCCGAGGCCAATGCCCGCCGCGACGTACTGCCCTTGGGAGTTGACCTGAAGTTTGACCTGCCATGATGCAGATGCCTTACCGTCCAAGGCTGCCTGAGCCTGGCTGACGGTCTGAACGGCTGCATTGGTCTCGCCCAGACTTGCTTCCAACGTCTCGGTCTTGCGCACGATCGCGGCTTCACGGGTCGCTGTTGCCTTCACCTCAGTGGCAAACGCTGCGGTCGAATCCCACTGCTGCAGCGCGCCAGCCAAGTCGCCGTCGGCGTTGTCGTCGCGGTACGACGCGCGCAAAGCTTGCAGGCTCTCGGCTGTAGCAGTGACCTTACCGCCAACCTCGGCGATGTTTGTCGTGTTGGTTGCCACCTGCTGAGCAAGGCCGTTCGCCGTCTCAACGGACTGCCCGACATCCACCCATAGGGCTGCGTTCGGCGGTGCATTCGCGCCCGAAGCATCGGCAGGCACCGGCACCTTGGCTTGGTAGATACGACCGTCAACGACGACCATCTGGTCTTTCGGATAGGCCTCGTCCTTGTTGTAGGCCTTGAGACCATCCAGGGCGTCGATCTGGTCTTGCAGTCCATCGATCTCATCATTGAGATCCTGGCCAAGCTGCGTGCGCTCTATCTTTCCTGCAAGAGCAGCAAGCTGCGTGCTCACGTCTGTCGAGGTTGATGCCGCGATTTTCAGGAACCCGCTCACCCCGTAGGCGTTCTTCGAGCGGATGAAGTAGTAGTAGTTAGTGAAGAAGGCCAGTCCGGTGTGAGTCAGGCTCAGGCCCTGCCCCAAGTACTCTGCCTGCGCCGCGGTTGCCTGCGGATCAAGGGTGAAGAAGTACTCGTATGTGCCACCGTTGAGGCCGTGCTGAACGTTGCTCGGCACCAGGTTGATGCTTTCGATTGTCGAGGTGACGGTGCAACCCTCGGGCACCGCTGGGCCGTTGATGTTGACCGTAATGCTCGCCTCGCCCGAGCGCGCTTGCGGCCCGAGAGCGGCAACACTCATCGTGTAGTTGCCCGACGGCAGGCCGGCCAGGGGCAACTGAAGCGTGGTCTCTGGCACCTGCTGGGCCTGCACGGCCACGCCGGCCTGGCGCACTGTCACTGCATAGCCAGTCACGATGCCGACCGGTGCATCCCAGCTCAGCACACCCTGAGTTACTTCGGCGGTATCGTCCACGGTCCAAGCCAAACCGGTCGGACTTCCCAGGCCTCCAGATGGCAGGTTGATGAATCCGATCGGGTTGTAGGGCTTGCCCACGGCGTCATCGAAAATAGCCGGGCCGTAGACCTGCAGGGACGCGGTGCAGCCCTCGCTCGTGCCCATGGACCAGCCGGTGACGATGAATTCGCCCAGGATGTTCAGCGATGGCAGGTTCGCGCGCACCGCGCGGCCCGGACGGCAGTTGTAGCCAAGCAGGTTGAGCGGGACGTTGATCACCCCGCCCGCGCGGCGTCGGCGTAGCTCGATATTGGCCAGGCGCTGGGCCTGGTACGGGTTGGTGACGTAGGAAAAGGTCAGCGTCTCCGCCGCCTCACCGCCATCCGCAACCACCCACTCTGCCACGCTGACTTCCGGGTAGTCGGTCTCGGTCCATGACTGGGTCGTGTCGGTGAAGGTGCCGCGGATCGTGTTGATGGCCGCGTCGTTCGTAGGCTCAGTGCTGCCGGTGATGGTGCCGATCACCATGTCCTCGGTGATCTCGAAGTCCCAAGGACCGTAGTAGGCGCCAGCCTGGAACATCCAGCGGCCGCCCACACGGATGACCTTGCCACCGCACGCCGCCTCCAGCTTCTGCAGCACGTTGGTACGCTGCTCGTCGGCGCCGATGACGCAGCTGCTGCGGTAGCGCGGGCTGGTGGTGCCGTCAGGATTGGCCACCGACTCATCGCACACGTTCGCGCCGCTGGCGAAGGTCTCGAACACGATCTCATCGTCCGGCACGCCGCAACGGGTGCGCAGGAACCACAGGATGTGCAGCGCGGTGTTCTCGCTGTACCCCGCCATGCCGGTGCGAGGGTCGTAGAGGTCATTACGCCCGCGCACGACAAAGCGCGCATCAGGAATGCCAGATGGGAATTTCTCGGCGTTGTACCGAAGGGACAGGCGCACGAACGACAGGCCGCGACCGATCTGCTCGTCCTTCCAGTCCGGGCAGTTGGCCTTGAGGAACGCATTCACCTGGGTTGGGTTCACCACCAGTTCATAGGTGGCGTCGGCTCCGTAGGTGTTGATGACCTCCTCGCCCAGGTAGATCTCCTCCAACGCGTCGACGGCACCCTCGCAGAGCACGTACACCAGGTGCAGCCACTCCCCGTCACGCTGCTCGCCTGCCTCCTCTTGCGCCCACACCAGAACCCCGCCGGTACTGACTTTTCCCAGGATGAAGCGCGCCGGGGCCTTGGACGAACGAACGGTCTGTGCTGAAGGCTCGTTGTCGCGCAGCGGCGACTTTGTGTTGAGCTTCTCCTGCTGCTCCGAGGCGTAGAACGCCAGACCCGCGCCGATCGCGGCACCGATCGGGCCGCCCTGAGCGAAGCCGATGACCGCACCTACGGCGATCTGTGCAATCTTCCTGACCCCGCCGCTCATTCAACTCTCCACACTGCTGTCGGTTCGCACACCACCCGCGCGGCGCCTTCTTCGGTCGCTGCCCAGAACTCACCCGCCCAGAACACGGCGATTGCCTTGCCTTGCGGGCCGTCGTACATGGCGATGTCGCCACGCTGGATGAACGCCGGCGCCACCCGGTTGAAGCACGCGTCCCAAGCCGCCTCAAGGCTGCCGTGGTTCTTCTTCAGCGCCCGCTTCGCCCCCGCCTCGGTCTTGTACTTGCCCCTGTACGCCGCCGCCGGATCAACCCCGCAGACCGCTACCGAGCAGTCAGCCGCGAACAAGCAGCAGTCGAATTCGCCCCATGAAAAAGGCCGCTCAGAGGCGGCCTTGATCACTTCGGTCAGACGTATCGTCCAGTCTCGATTGCGCATCGCTATTTCTCGTAGTTGAAGGTCGGCGCGTCCTTGCTGGAGCCCCAGTAGATCGGCCATTCGGACAGCTGAGCGACCGCGTAGAAGAAGCGGTCGCCCTGGTGCCGGGCGCGGTGGTTCTCATCGGTGAACCGCTCGGTTCCCGTGCGGCTCCACTCGGCCATGCGATCGACGATGGGCACCATGATCTTGTTGCCGTCCTCGCCATTGCCGGCGTAGGAGAAACTCGCCGCGTCCATGCGCCCGGAGAACAAGATGTCGACGGCGTAGTTGCCAGCCTCGTCGAACACCACGAACAGCAGCTTGCCCGAGCGCCCACGACAACCGCGGATGTTCGTCTCGGTGATGATGTAGCTGTCCAGGCCGTTCAGGCTCAGCTCCACGGACATGGGCGAGTTCGAATTGTCGCTCTCCTGCGACTGGCCGACCTCGCCGAACTGGCCGACACCCAGGTAAGTGATGCCGTCTATCACCAGGTCACCGGTGCCGGTGTGGGCGTACACCGGCCCGTCTTCGAAGTCCAACTGGCAGGCGTAAACCGTCAGGAAGCGGCCGGTTGCGATTATGTCGACCACGCTCTGGCTGAATGGAAACGATGAGGGCATCAGAAAGCCTCCCTGAACTGGTAGCTGCCGCTGGCCACGACCTGGCGCACGGTCATGGCCCAGGTGTCCTGGGTCATCCGCATCTCTGAGTAGGGGTTGAGGTACTCGATCGCAGCGCCTGCGGTCAGCGTTCGCCTGATCCGCTTGTTGAGCGGGACCACGGCCTGTCCCTGCGCATTCGCCGTAACCGGGCGCACCACCTCGAACATCTCGCCAGCCACCGTCAGGTAGTCGCCTGGGGCGAACACCTGAACACCCGGAGCAGCCCCTGCGACCAACATCGACCGCGATTGCGCCACGCCTGTGACCACAGTCAGACTCCCAACGCTGTTCGACCGCCGACGAGTGATCGCCGGCATGTTGAAGGTGCCGAACATCCCATCCAGATCACCAAGGAACGCCGAGAGCTGACGCTCCTGCGCCCTGGTGAGCAAGCCGAAGGTCAAGGTGCACTGCCAATACGCCCCAGGATGACCAACGATCTGTTGCGCGTTGGACAGCGAGGAAGTGAAGGCCCGGCTGTTGTTGACGATGCCCCACGTCATTTCGGACACGGGCAGGGATGCCGGCCATTCGAGTGCCATGCAGTGACTCCTTGATCTATCGGTTTCGGGCGATCAGCTGACGGGCCGGACCGTTGGTCTTCAGGTCACGCAGGACCAGGTTGTAACCGTCCTGGGCGCCCTTCTGTGCCGCCTGCTGGATGCGAGCCAGGGTCGCTTCGTCGGCGGTGCCTTGAACGCTGATGTGCTGAACAATCGATGGCAGACCTGCAGCGGAGGAAGGCGCACCTGGAGATGACGGCGCTGGCCCAGCAGCAGGCTCCACGTAGCCCCCGCTGGCGTACCCCTTCCTGTTCAGCTTGTCGAGGTGATCGCGCATGCCAGGCTGGCTAACGACTTCCTTGCGGACAACATACTCGCCGCCGTGCACGACACCCTTCGGCTCGAACTTGCCACCGTCGCCGGTGTAGCCGCCAGCCGCGAAGCCAGACCGCGAGATCGTCTCGCTGAACCCGGTCATGGT
The DNA here is from genome assembly GCF_014268955.1 of Pseudomonas sp. RW3S2. Lineage (NCBI taxonomy): Bacteria > Pseudomonadati > Pseudomonadota > Gammaproteobacteria > Pseudomonadales > Pseudomonadaceae > Pseudomonas > Pseudomonas sp. RW3S2. Next base: position 82,407 of record NZ_JABWRM010000009.1, read on the forward strand.
GCCGCTGCCGGCCGCTGCCGCGCCCCCTCCTCCGCCAAGGAATCCCAGCGCAGACCCCAGGAAGCCTGCCGCCGCCTGACGCACCTGAATACGGATCAGGTCGGCCACCACCTGGTCCGCGAAGTCCTTGAACGACAGCTTGCCGGTCTTCACGAAGTTGACCACGGCGTCTTCCATGTTGCCGAAGGCGTTGCTGAACAGGTTGCGAGTCTGCCCCGCCACGTCACGGGCACTGTCCATGTAATCCTGGAAGGCGCCGCGCGCACCGTTGCTCCAGTCAGCCTGTGCCTGGTCAATCTGCGCCCATCCCTCGCGCTGTGCGGCGACACGCTTCTGAAGGAACTCGCGCTCGATGTCGATCTGCGCCTGCAGATCCTGCCGCTGCTTCTCGCCCTGGGCGTTGGCCAACTCGGTCTGCAACTGCAGGATACGGTTGTTGGTGTCCTGCTCGATCCGCAGGCGCTCCTGCATCCGCGTAGCATCCTTCTGCCCCATGCCCACGGCGTCTGCCTGTGCGGCGTACTCCATGCGCTGGGTGGCCAGCTGTCGCTCCATCTGCGCCCGGTACTGCTCGGCCTGGGTCAGGCCCTGGGCGCCCTTGATCGCCGCCGCGTAGTTCGTCGAGGCCTGCGCCAGCGCCTTGCCGTACTCCTCCTGGCTGATCTTGCCCTTCTTGAAGGCCAGGTCCAGCTGTTGCTGTTCTTTGGTCAAGGCGCGGGCGGCCTGGGATGCAGGGTCGTACTGGGCGTAGAGGCGGGAGAAGGTGTTCTCGGCCTCGGCCACGCCACGGTTGTTCTCCCGAGCTGACTTTGGCCCATCCTTTTTGGCGTCTCGCTCCTTGATCTCGGCGATTTGCTTCTCGTACGCAGCCCGGGCCTTGGTGTATTCCGCTTGCTGCTTTTCACCAAACACGCCAACAGCAATCGCCTTCTCTCGATCCTTGTCCAGGTCTTTGATGGCGACATTTATGCGCTCCACCTGATCAAGGCTGGACTTGTATGACGATGCCAGCGAGTCGACAGCCCGGCGCCCATCCTCCTCAGCCCGACGACGCTTAGCCTCCTCCTCAAGCGTCCTCTGATTCACAGCTAGAATCTCGCGACGCTTCGCCAGTTCTTGCTCAATTTCGGCAATCCGGCCCCTGGTAGTATTGTCTTCTAAGCCGGTGTTCAAGATGCTTTTTCGGTAAGCCAAGTCCTGCTGCAAACGAGTAATAGCAGAGTTTTCGCTCTCTACGCTTTTACGGCCGATGCTGTCGAATGCGTCGATTACCTCGTTGGTTGCATCCTTGATGTTCAGCCAGCCGCGCTCAATACTGCCAAGATTCTCGCGAACTTTTGAGGTGCGCTCCCCCATTGCCTCTGCATAGGTTCGCTCCGCCAAGCTGGCGGCTCCAGTAGCGTTACCTTGATCAGCCAGGGCCTTTATCTGGGCGTACACCGACGCGGTCAGGAATCGATACTTCTCATCCAGTTCAACAATTCCGGCGACTGGGTCCTTGCCGAGCTTGATGAACTCAGCGACGGTATCCTCTACCGCTTTGCCGGTGATTCGCTGCATCTCGACCGCGGTCGTGGTGATCAGCTCCAGATTGCCGGCTGTGTTCGTGCCCGCGTAGGTCAACTGCGCCAAGGCAGCAGCAGCCTGGCCAAAAGTTCCAGTAACCTTATCCGCCGACTCGGCCAGCCCGATCAACTGCGCCTCTGAAGCCTTAGAGAAGTTTCCTGTCATGATCAGGCTGTTGCGCAAGGCATCCGATTGTTCAGATCCTCGGTAGTACGCAACACCCAGCGCACCCGCGGCGGCTGCAGCTACTGTGAACGGGTTGACCAGACCAAGGACATATCCACCGAGAGCCTTCGCTGCAGGGCCAATGCCGCCGAACATGTCTTTGAGCTGACCGCCTTGCTGAAGCAATACAGTCAGTGGTGCCTGGCCGCCCTGCAGGCTCACGGCGATGTCAGTGAACTGTGCGGGAACGCCGCGCAATGCTGCCTGATAGGCTTTGGCCGACATGCCAGCCTTGTTCATGCTGGCCGTGGACTCGCCAAGAGCATCACGCATGGTGTTTATGCGCTGCGTGTACTCGACAAAGGTGTCACTCTCTACCACCCCGGCCTTCTTGAATTTGGCCAGCTTTTCCTGCATGTCGTCCAGGCGGCCGAGAGCAGCAACGGTAGGGTTGATCTGCCCCAGCAGTTGAGAAAGCTCTTTCCGTTGATCATCCAGGCTACTGCTCACCCCATCAGCAGAGACTGCCGCTGCATCTCCCGCACGCTCCATGCGCTCAAGGGAGACAGTCAAGTCGTCAGCGTTGCGCTTAGCGCCCCGCGAGTCGATTGTTACCGCCAGACGGGATTCCTGCGCCATAGTATTCTCCGGGCAACAAAAAACCGCCCGGAGGCGGCTTTTAGGCATGTTCGCTGGTCAAAGTTCAGGCCATTAATTCACTGCTGAGTTTCGTACACCCAGCGATTGGTGGAAGGCTGTGGCTTTTTGAAAAGCACCTCCCAGTCTCGAGCCCAAGAAGGCATGTTTGAGACTTGAGCGATCCTCCATTTAGCACTTGAGTCTTTCCTCTCAAGCACATACTGGAACGCCTCTCCTTCCTCCTTGCGAGCTTTATCTTCCTCAGTAAGGACAGCTCCCTCATCCGGTGGTGTGGTATTCCGAATTCGGGCCATTACTACTGCGCGCGTGTCTGACTGCACGTCGACCTTGGTAATCTGCCGATCAAATGTGTCTGGTGTCCTGGAGCAATCTCGTCCGCTATAAATATCCGGAGTCGAGAGCTCTGACAGCTTCGCGAGATATGGCGCCTCAGTTTTCATGTAGCTCTTGCAGGCTTCGATGTACATTACCGCACCAGCGTCCTTCACACGCCACCATGACTTTACTGCTAGATCAGGGGAGTTCGTACTTATCTCGGTGCTTTCTATGCCACTGACCGCTTTTGCAAGACCGTCATCCTGCTGACCTTTTTCGAAACACCCAGAAATGGCCAGTGCCGCTACGGAAACTGCCAAATATCGCTTCATTACCACCCTCCTTGTCGATGAGGGAAATCTACCACCATCAACAGGAAGGGCCAAAAAAAACCGCGTTGGGCTGGGCTTCCGGTCGATGTAGGTGTCAGAGAGACCGCAACTCGGTGAGCGCCTTTGCGATGCAGTATGGAATGACAGCCCATGCCAGCCCCATAGCTGCAGCGGCGGCCTCCTGCGGCGCGCTAGTTGCCGCGTGCATCCCTGTGAAGCCGATGATCGCACCGATCAGCGACATAATGATGGTGACTACCCACATGAATTTTGCCACTTGCACTTTTCCTTTGCCGGTTCGGCCAATGCGGAACGCGTTGGGCCATGGTGAGGTGTTGAATCTAATGCCCACCTAGCGAAGCGTCAATTTGCCATCACGCAGCCTGTCCACCCATCCACCCTGGACGGAAAGCCAGTAGCAGGATTGGATCCAGGCGTAGTAGCGTTGTGCCTCCTCAATGCCAACGAAGAATCAACATGAGTCTGCTAGAAGATTTGAACGATGGTTTCGACATTCAACAGGGCCTGAATGCCGCAATGATCAACACTCTGGAAATTCTGACAATGATGGTTGTTGCAAAACTGCCAGCAGAAGATCGTGACGAGTTTGCAAGAATCATAGACTCTCTTGTCGACCATGAAGACTATACCGGCGACCTGACCGACCAGGGCAGACAAGCCTATAAGTCGGTGACAGAGCGCATATCCGCCCACGTCAGATTGACCAAGAAAATCTAAATCACCAAGCCCGATCCGTCGCCCGGAAAGCCCATGGATAGGAGACCAAATGTCAGATCAAAACGAATTGATTGCCCGGCTCGTTGCAGAGCTGAGCAGCCTAAAGGATGAGTTCCAGGCGTTGAAGGCAGGTAACGCGGCCGCTCTGGGAGCTATATCCGCTGCTTTACGTGAGATTCCTGGCTATTCACCACAGGTAATGGAGCAGATGCTGACTCACACGTTGAAGCACGGATGGCCGGTGTCTGGAATCCCCGATAACCAGGCTACAGAAACCGCGTTTTCGGCTCCGCTTCGGTTTCTCCTGAATGATCAGCAGGAGGCTCGATCGTTCTTCCGAGGTCAGTGATTTCGGGGAACGTAATCGTTCCTTTGCGCATATCAATACGCACACCATGAACCGAAACCATCACAAACGGTTCATGGCTTGCCTCTGTTGGCTGCTGCATGTCCCTCTCCTGCGGCCTGGCCGCGTCAGTCGTTGCTGTTCTGCTCCGCCCAGTTGGCGCGGAATTCTTCATCCAGGGCGAACAACACTGCCTCGAGCTCGTCTCGGTCAATGGCGCTCGGGTGCCGAGCCAGGTACTCGCTCACCATGCCTGCGGTGATCGGCGCCGGCGCGGCCATCATGCCGACGTACTGCCTTGACCTGCTGATCGCGTTGTAGGCGTAGAGCAGCTGGTCAGTGACCGGGTCAATCTCTGGGGCCTCCGGTACCGCGCCTACGCCGCTCAGTCGCTCGCGTTTCCAGCGCTTTTTCTCGTTCTCTTCGCCCGCCCAGTCGCGGCCCCATCGGTAGACGGCGAGGGCTTTCCCACCGATTCCTTGATGCGCTCCTCGACGCGGTTGGCGATATCGACGCCGGTGCGCAGGGCCAGGAAGTAGACGCTTGGCATCTGCTCGATCAGGGCCTTGCCCAGCTCCGGGGTGTACGGCGCCGGCTCGCCCGGGCGCTCGGCCACGTCGACACCCTGCCAGTCCTTGATCAGGTGGTGCGCCACCAGGTCCATGTATAGCTCGTCGTCCACCTCGATCTCGACCTGCGGGATCTGCGCGACACTGAACTGCTTGGTGCCGACGCCGGCCTGGGAGTCGATCGCCGCCAAGTGCCGGTTGATCAGCGCGCGGTGCGATCGGTATACGGGGTCGGCGGCGGAGCCGACCAGGATCTTGGCGCCCGGGGCGAACTCCACCCAGCGCTGGCCGTGGAGGTCCAGCTCGGGCTTGCGAGCAATGGTGAATCCCATGGTCTTCCTCTGCGGTAAAAGGCCCGACACGCACCGTATGGCGTGCCGGGCAATGATTACGCCGTGACGGTGATCGCCGCGGTGCCTTTCTTGGTGCCATCCACGGTGCTGGTTGCGGTGATGGTCGCACTGCCGGCGGCCACACCGGTCACGACGCCGGAGGCGCTGACAGTGGCCTTGGTCACATCGGAGCTGGACCAGGTAACGGTCTGGGTCGCGCCAGCCGGGGCTACGGTGGCAGCCAGATTGGTGGTCGCTGCCACTGCCACGCTGGCGGTCGATGGGGCCACGGTCACACCGGTAGGCGCAGGCGGTGCCGGACGGCGAGTGATGGTCGGCGACACGCGGCGGGCGGTGTAGGTCAGCTCCACTTGGATGATGTCGGTGGCGCCGCCATCCGGCCAGGACCCGCTGATCTCCATCTCCGGGATCAGGAAGTCGTAGGCGCCGTCGGCATTGCCCAGGGTGAACTCGAAGCTGATCGCGTCACCAGTCTGCTGCTTCTTCCACAGCTCATAGGCCGTCTTGGCCCAGCTCAGGGTGATGCTGCCCGACGGCGTGAAGGTGGTCGGGATGATGTTGCCGGCGAAGGGGTTGCCGTTACCGATGCAGCGCTGGGTCTGGACGGCGTTGTCGAACTGCAGGTTGAAGGTGTCGACGCAGACGTTGTTGTCGCCGACCTGCACCCCGTTCAGCTTGAGGCCGGAGACGTCCTTGAAGCCGTAGCGCCGCTGGAAGGCCTCGGCCACCGGCGTGAGGATGAAGTTGGTGTCGTCATCCTTGTCCTGCCAGCCGGTCGCGGCGAAGGTGGTGGTCACCTCGATCTCGCCGTCGTTCGGCACCTGGATGTTCATGGTGGCGACCTGGGCACCGGTGGCTTTGCCGGCGATGCCGACGTCCGCGGCGTAGTAGCCCAGGCTGAAGCTGATGCGGTCGTTACCCATGGTCAGGACGTTGTTGTCCCAGTCCTTGCCGAAGCAGGAGGCCATGAACTCGTCCAGCGCGCCGAAGCGCATCTTGGTGCCGATATCGCCTGCTACGTCCACGGTGGTCTGCGCGGTGCCCTGCGACATCCGGTCTTCGCCGATCTCGTTGTTCTCGGCAGTATTGTAGGTGGGCCCGACACCGAAGCTGGTCCGCGTCAGCACGTTCCAGGAGCCCGGTGGGGTGGTGCCTGGCGTGACTTCACGAATCCAGGCGGTTGCAACCTTGGCACCACTCGACATGGCGTGTTTCTCCTATCAATAGGCGTAAAAAAACCGCCATGGGCGGTGGGTGGCGGCCTCAGTAGGCCCGGTATGGAATGGACAGGTTGACCTGGTACCAGCCGTGACCATCGTCGCCGATAGTGCTGGCAGAGGCCGCGTAGCACTCGAATGGCCCGGTCGGGTCGCTGTAGAACTGGAAGTGCTCGACCAGAGCGTCGGCGGCCTTGGTGATGGCCAAGGTGCCCTTGTAGCTGGGCACGAACAGCTGAACGATGATGATGCCGGTACGGCGCACGCATGGACCGATGCCGATCTCCGGCGCGCTGGACAGCCCTGGCACATCCGCCAGCCTGGCCCAGATCGGCTTGCCGGCCGGGTCGAATGGCGCGCTGTTATTCGGGTAGTCCACTGCGTCAGCGGGAATACCTGCCCACTGCTGCATGCGCCCGATCACGATGGCGCGGATCTGTTCGAAGGTCATGAGCTGTACTTCTGCGCAACGCTATGGAATGAAACGCCGTAGATCCCGGCAGGGGCTTTCTTCGAGTGGCCATCTTCGAGCGGTACGGCGTATGGCAGATTGTTCTGTATGAACACCTGGGTAAACGGCGCCAATCCGCTCATGACCGACAACCCACGATCGAAGGTTTCGCCACTATCCGGGTCGACCGCGGCTGAAACTGTGTAGACCGGCGCGCCTATGCTGACGATGTTGTTGCCTCTGAACCTGCCGGTATCGACCGGAGAAGCCAGCAGAATAAGCTGAAGTATTTCAGCCGAGATCGTGCGCACACGTAGGGCTAGCTGATCCTCAACAACGCCAGCAAACAGGCTTGGCGGTGTGTTCCATCCCCTGCTCTTGGCCATGGCTACTTCCTCAGCTGCAATCGGTAGGTGGCTGAAGCCGGGTCGGGGCGCACCGATTTGACCAGGTAGACCACCTGCTTGGACCGGTCCATCAGATCGGGAGCGGTGATCTTGTGCCCCACATCCGGGGTATCAGTGACCTCGTTGGCAAGCGCAGTGAGGCGCAGGTCGCCGACCAAGATGTTCACGTTGTCGATCCGGCTATCTTCGTAGCGGGACAGCACACCACGGCCTGCGTATGTCACTGGCTGGGCGGTTGTGGTTTCGCTGACCGGATCCCACACGCCAGGCCCCATGTACTCGCCCGTGAAGGCCAGCACCGCGTCGGCAAGGTCCGTATTGAACGCCTCGGCCAGGTCGGCCTGCAGCTCATCGCGAAGTCCCATTTCAGCCCCTCACGATCTTGGTTTGGCCGCTTCCGGCCAGGTAATGCGCCAGCAACGCCAGGGCGAACGATTCGCCAGCGCTGATGGTGCGGGAGGATTCGGAGTAGGTTTTGCTGCTGGAAACCCCGTCAGCGTCGACCGACTTGCTCAGCACGCCGGTCTCCTTGCTGCCGTAGATGTTCCCTGCCGCAGCCTCCCGGGCAATCTCGGCGCCGGCCTGGATTACGTCGTCCGGTACCGGATCGAATTCAGGCAGGCCGAGATTGGTGAGCCAAGTGTTGGCCATCAGCACCGCCCGGGCCTTCTGGTCGTCGGGCGCCCAGGTCGACCCAAGCAGGGCGTCTACCTGCTCGACGGTGATGTAGATGGTCATTACTTGGCCTCGCCCAGCAGCTTCTGCAGGTCTTCCACGCTGGCATCAGTCGCGAACTGAACACCCTTTTCAGTCAGAGCGGCCTGCAGTTTGGTCTTCAGCTCGGCTTCTTCGGCTGCCTTCTTCTCGGCAGCAGACTTGCCAGCCTTCGAGCCTTTGGCCTCCTTCAGCGGCTCCGGGTGTTCATAGCCATCAGGCGCGAAGCGCGCATCGATGATCTTGTAGCCCTTCTGCCGCAGTTCGGCTTTACGCTCAGGGCTGACCGGGTGTTTCTCGTAAATCACTTTCTCGCTCATGGCGATCTCCTGGGGAATGCGCCCCGGAGGGCGCGGTACCTGTTACTTGGTAGCGTCACCGATGGTCAGCACGCCGGCCGAGGCCTTGATGCTGTTCGCCACCAGGTCCCAGTTGGTGCCGGTGGACAGCTCGGCGTTGGTCGGCGACTTGCCGCCGTTGGCGGTGTCCCAGGTGTAGCCCTTGAGGCCCAGGCCGAAGGTGTAGTCGGCCTGCATGGTGGTCTCGATACGCTCCTTGCCGTTGGAGGTCTCGATGTTGGTGATCAGGTCGGAACCATCCATTACCACCGCAGCGCCATCGGCCAGGCTGAGCACCTTCTGCTTGTTCGGGGTGCCAGCTTCATACAGCGCCGGGGCGTCGGTGATGATCACAGCCTTGCCCAAGATGTCGACCACCTGCACGCCGGAGAACTGGAACAGGCGCTCGGCGTTGGCGAGGTTCTGGCCGACCAGCTTGTGGTACATGGCGCCGGTCATGACCTGGGCCACCAGGCGCTGGGACGCGTCACCGAACAGCGCGTGGGCGTTGTTGATCGCGACGTAGGTCACGCCAGCGGTCGCCGAAACGTCGTTGGTGGCTCCCGGCTGGTTGCCGATAGCGCCGGCCAGGGCCGAGATGGCGGTGTTCAGCTGGTCCGCCATGATGGCTTCGGACAGGTTGCGGCTGATCACCTCCAGCGCTTCTTCCGGGTTCTTCTGGATCCAGGAGAGCTGGGAAGGCTCCCACAGGATCGGGCCGAAGCCACCGGCGATCTTCACCGAGTCGTACTGCTTCTGGGCCAGTGGGGTGGACGCCTGGGCGCCGTTGGCGGCGTAGCGGTCGACACGACGCTGGGCGCCGTGCAGCCCTGCCCAGAACGATTCCTGCAGGAAGTCGCCGTCGATGCCTTGGGTGGTCAGGCGGATGGCGCCGGCCGAGGATGCGTTGAACTTCTCGACGTCCTGGGCCAGGGTCTCGATGGTGGTGCGCTTGAGGTATTCGTTGAACACCTTCATGTTCGAAAGGGCCATTGGGCCTCCTTATTCGCTTGCGGTCAGGCCCTTGATAGCTTCCAGGCGCTCTGCCTTGGAGCCACCGAAGTTGCCCTTCGTGGTTTTGTGCTGGCCACCGCCGTTCGGCGCGCCGCCGCCATTGGCGCCGGAGCTCTTCAGGATGTGGTCGCGATGGGGGTACTGCGAGACGAGGGTTTCGAGCGCTTCGTTGAAGTCGGCCAGTTCACCCGGGCGAGCGCGGCTGAAGATCTTCTGGCCTTGGGTGTCGTAAGCGACGACCTTGCCTTCCTCGATCTTGAAGTTGCTGCCAAAGGCGGCCTGGACCATGTCAGCGGGAACAGCCATCTTCTCGGCGATGAACTGGGAGCGCGCGAAGCTGCCGCCGATCTTCTCGGCATACAGTTGCTGCTCGAAGGTCTGCGCCTTGCCGTTGGCTTCATCCAGCTGGGTTTGGAAGGCCTTGCTGATTTCGCCCTTCACCTTCTCGATCTCGCCGGCATCCACCAGCTTCTTGGCGTCGAGGTTGGCGACGATCTCCAGGGCTTTCTTGGCGGCCGCAGCATCTTCGATGCCTTCGAACGCCTTCGCAGTTTTCTCGAAGCTGTCCGCGCGCTCACGGTGCGACTTCGCCTCGGCATTCAGCCGGGTGATGGTGCTGCGAGTGCCGACCGCATCGAAGGCGACGTCCTTGCCGTCGTCATCGGTGTATACGGGCTTGCCATCTTCGATAACTGCGTACTGCTTGCCATCCACTTCAACGGTTTTGAGTTTCATCTCGTCTCTCTGGGCCATCCGGCCTGTTGGTGAGCCATCCGGCCCCAGGTCGCCCCGTCCATCCGAACCGCAGGCATGAAAAAGCCCCGCACTGGGCGAGGCTTTGCAATTGCGCGCCACGAAATGGCGCTTTGGTGTTTTGTGGTGCGGACTACAACAGTCGCTCCCGCAGCTCATCGAGCGTCAGGAACTTGCCCTTGTCGTTGTAGAAGTCCTGAAGCTTCAGCTTGTCATGGCGCAGCAGCTTCCCCCTCTCCGGGCCGAGGATCTCGTCCTGGCGGGCGGCAGGCTGGCGTGCGAGCCATTGCGCGTACGTGGTCTGCTGCGGCACCTGGCCGTCCATGCTCGCCCGGGTCGCCGCGTCGCTGATCCCCAGCGACAGAGCGCTCTTGAGGATCGGCAGCTTGGTCGAGCGGCAGCAGAAGTGGATACGGCCCGGTCCGGCTAGCCACGGCACCTTGTGCCCAATTGGCTTGTAGGTGCCCAACGTGTACGGCAGGCGGTCACGGATTCGACAGGTCGTCGATGTCCGGTTATCCAGCGTACTCAGCCATTCAACATGGCTGATGATGTCGCTGTTGGCCTCGAACGCCTTGTCGCTGGCCGTCTCTGCTGTGCTGGACACTGCCGACCGGACAACCGCCTCCACCTCCCGGCGAGACCTCTGCAGGATGCCGTCAGCGTACTTCTCGGCCTTGGTACCCATGATCTGCCGGACGATCTCCGGCGTCGTGCGGCCTTCAAGCACGCCAGAACGCACGGCATCGCGGATGGACGCAGCGCGGTCAGCCTCAATTCCGGCCATCCACTCGCTCAGTAGCCGCCCCTGGAACGGCCTTGCCAGCGCAATGGCGCGCACCTGACTGAACTGAGCCACGGCAACCGGGAATCGCGCCTGTACAAGCTCAGGAACAGCCGCTGTAAGCGCGCCAGCCTGGAAAGCGATCTCGTAGCTGGCTACGCCGTCGATGACGCCTGTGAGCGCCTGCTGCAGGCTAAAGAACGTCGATTGATTGATCCGCAGCACGGGCGCCAGGGCAGCATCGATCGCGGCAACGGACGCACCGGCATCCAGGCTGTCGATGGCAGCAATGAGCGCTGCCCTGAGTTCAGGGTCAGAACTGTTCAGGATCCTGATGATCGCCACGACCTGGCTGTTGCTCAGCCTGGAGAGATCAACTTCATGGCCGATCAGCTCGTCCAGTAGCTTCTCGTTGGCGGTCTTCATCACAGCGTACCGAGGGCCGGGCCCTGGGCCTCAATCTTCGCCAGTTCCTCTTCCCAGTCGTATTCGTCACTGATCACACCGCGCCGCTGCATCTCGGCGAACAGAGTCTCCTTGCTGATCATCCCGGCATTGGCCATGGATACCAGCGTCGGCAGCGACACCTCCGGCATGTAGTCGACATCGAAGTTTCCGCGCATCTCGACGGTTCCGCCGTCGCCGAGGCCGCGATAATCGGCCATGAACTGGAGCAGCTGCGCCAGACAGTCGGCGAAGTGGTGCGCCATGCGTGCCAGCGGGGAAAGCTCCTGCGCAGCTTCCTCCTCCGCCTGGGTAGCAGTCTTGGTGGCCGACTTATCCGGGGTCAGCAGCTTGGCCCCGGCCATGCGCATTTCACCGATCAGGTCTTGCAGCGCGGTCCGACCAGACTCAACGGCCTGGCCGGTGTGCTCGACGTACTTGAGGTCGCCATCCTTGGGCAGGTCGGTCAGTTGGCCAGTACCCACCTTGAACTCTGGCGGAACCACCTTCCCCTGATTGTCGTACTGTGTCTGGATGCCGATGCGCACCAGGATGGGCACGCGGATAACGTGGAGGATGTTGTCCTGGTCGCTCTGGCTCTGCCAGTGCTTCACGTTCAGGTGCGCCAGCTCAATCAGTGGCGGTTTGGCCGTCATGAAGCCGGTGCGGCCGGTGTAGAAGGTGACCCAAGGGATCGCGCCCAGGCTGTTGGTGCCCTTATCATACTGCTCCCAGGTACCTCCAGCTGCGGCCTGCTTGCCCCGTGCGGCCTTGGCCGACCTGCGATAGGTTCTCCAGGATCCAGGCTCCAGCACGCGAATCTGCTCGACGCACTTGGCGCCAAAGTCCCCGTCCTCCTCCTCGACCAACTCGATATAGCGGACCATGGTCAGCACGCCGCCCTTGGAGCGCCAGCCCAACACCTGCTCAGGCCTTACCAGCACGACGTAGGGGCGCACACCGGCGGCCTGCTCGTCAGCCTGGGTCTTCAGCTCACCCGCTGGCGGGTGATCGACGAAGGCATGGCACAGGCCATGGCTCAACCCCTCGGTGAAGAACCCGACCGACCAGGAGTTGAGGTCATTGCCGGCGTGGTCGATGTCCTTGGTCATCTCGACAATGGCCTCAGGCACATCGTCACCCACCTGCAGCGGCTCGGCGAACACGCGGGAGGTCATGTTGCCCACGGTCTCGGAGTACGCTGGCAGCAGGGTCGAGAGGCGCAGGCGCTCTTTGTAGGCCTCGTCGTCTTCGGCTGGGTACTGCGGCAGCAGGACCTTCCCCGCCGCCCGCATCGCCATGGTTCCGCCCATGAGTGGCGAGATCACGGCCCAGTAGGCGCGCATCGCGTCGACAGCGGGCAGCGTGATGCTCGGATTATCGCTCATGGTCACATTCTCAGGGATTGGCTTGTGGTCGTCGCCACGTTGATCGGGTATCGCTTGGCGATGAAGTAGCCGGCGGCGTCGTTCATGTGGTCATGGCCCTTCTTCGGGTCTTTGTCGGGTTCGCCATGCTTGTCGTAGGTCTGCCGCTCCAGGCAAAGCGTCAACTGTGGACACTGGTCCATGTTGACCTTCAATCGGCGCTCGCCGTAGCTGTTCAGCAGCATGGCATTGACCGAGTTCACCCGGTCTTTGACGCTCGGGTTCTGGGTATCCACGATCACCGTGAATCCGGCCTTGCGGAGCAAGGACAGGTCGGACTCGCTGGCGTTCTTGCTGCTGGTGTTCTGGCCGCTGGCGTCGGGATAGACCGCTATGCCGTGGCCCGGGAACCTGGCCTTGATCTTCTCGATCATCTCCGGCGTGTCGCGCACTGAGTGGAACTCATCCAGGGCCAGGGGCAGGCCATCGCGGACGACGTAGACCACCGCGGCCATCTTCATGACGTTGAAGTCCATGCCGATGTGCAGGGCCTCGCCCGGCTGTATACGCTCGCTGGTCCGGCTCTCGCTGCGGCTGAAGGTGTAGTAAACGACCCCGGCATAGTTCTCGAAGCTGGCTTCGTATTCTTGCCGGAACGTGCGCGGGTCCATCTTGCGGCGCGCTGCATCCAGCTCCTCAGCCGGAACATTACCGCCCTGCAGTGAGGTATAGAGCCAGCTCTTGTGGTCTGGCTCGCCGCCGGCCTGGCCGTCGCGGTATGTGTCGAAGCAGTGGTTGAAGCCCTTCGGAGTGCCGATTCGCAGCGCATGACCGCCCTTGCACTTGCCAACACCGGGCACGACGTATTCGCAGGTGGACAGCATCGGCCGCAGGACTTCTTCCCACGCTGCCCACTTGCAGTCCGCCCATTCATCCACCAGCACGAAGAACAGGCCGGAGCCGCGCAGGTCGTCGTAGTTCTCCAGACCCACACAGCGAATCAGGTGACCGCTCTTAAGCGTGATCAGCATGTCCGACTCGTTCGGCTTGCACTCCCGCCACTCTCGTGGGATGGCCTGCTTCAGTCGGCGCCAGAACACCCGACGGGCCTGCTTCTGCGTCGGGGCCGCGTACCAGATCTCGTCCTCAACGCTCACGCCCCACTCCGCAGCCAGTCGGGCCGCGCGACGCATCTCAGCCTTGCCGAGGAAGGTCTTGCCGAATCGCCGACCACAGACCGCATCCCGGAAGCGCGCATTACGCTGGAAGCCCCAGACGTAGATATTCGCCTGCTTGGGTGTCAGCTTGACCGGCGCCTCATAGGTAAGGGGTAGCGGGGACATTCTCGTCTGGCTCCAGCTTGTACTCAGCAACGGCGTGCTGCTGGTCCGCCTGGGAGCCCAGGGGCTTGTCGGGTTCGATCTTGCGGTTCACGTAGACGTCGCCAACCTCTTTGGCCGCTTGCTCCAGGATCTGGAGGGCCAGGCCATAGTTGCGCATGCCTTCGACCTTCTCGACCATCCTGCCCAGCGCCCGGAGGCGGTAGGCGCGGTTTGCGATCGGGATCTCTGCCGTCTCTTCACGAAAACGCGCTCGAGTATCTTCGAACAGGGTCACCCACCGCTTGGCCAGGTCCTTCCCAGAGCGCTTTGTGGGGTCGTGTGATTCGCACTGCTGCCGGGTCACCTCGATGCCGAATTCCTCTCGGACCGAGGCCGCAACTTGTGCTGGGGTATCGAAACAGGCCAAGGCCTGAACGATGAAGGCCTTCACCTCGCTGTTCAGGGCCGCCATAGGTTCAATTCCGTCTTAGGTCTGTCAAAGGTCAGGCAGACTTGAGCAGACAGGTTCCGCAGGCCCTCGAAATGTTGATCTTGGCCACCTCTGGCGGCCGGCTTGCAGCGTCGATCAGCTGCTGTACGTCGTGGCTGGCACCGTAACGCCTCACTACGCCGACGAACTCTTCGACGTCGTGGCCGCGAAGGTAGAGCTTGGGCATCCCGTCCTGCCTGAACTTGGGTGCGCCGAACTCATCGGTCGCTTGGGCGATGTGGTAGAGCTCGTGTTCGACCAGGGCGCAGAACTCAGCATCGGTGCACTGGGAGCAGTAGTCGGCGGCCAGGGTGATGAGGTAGTCCGGCTCCTCACCGAACCATTCCCGCATCTGCTGCTCTTGCCGAGCCTTCTGCCAGCCACCGGCCCGGAACATCAGCTGCTCGGCCTGGCCGAGAACCACGCGCCCCTGCTTGGCGAACCCAGTCGATGCCCACAGCACGCCGATGTTGGCGTCTATTAGATGGGCATGCTCCGGGTTATGAATGGTGCCGGTGTCGGCAAGGATCTCGCTCTGCACCCAATCCCACACACCGGTAGCCGGGCGTAGTGTGGGCCACATGGATTCGATCAGGTCTGCCGGTGGAAGTGGTCTAGCCAATGTGCTTAGCCTCCAGCCGCTTGTGGCGCCGACTATCAACATGAGGCAATCTTGCAGAGCACCATTGATCAGATAGGGAGTTCACTGATGCCATTTCCACCGAAGGAACGTGCTGCACTATTGGAACTCAAGGGCGTAGGCCCGACGGTCATCGTCAGACTTGAGCAGATGGGTATCGAATCATTAGCCGAACTGGGCAGAGCCGATGTTACCGACATCTTGGCGCGAGCATCTGCCGCATTGGGATCTACGTGCTGGAGAAATAGCCCTCAAGCAAGAGCAGCTATTACTGCCGCCGTCGATTTTGCGAAAGGTGCACTTAGCCAATAGCAGATCCTCACGTGATCACCATCCTGTGCGTCTCGGAATGAGCGTGGCCGTGCAGGATGGCAGCAGCAACCCCTGAGGAAGCCCAGCCTCCTTGGCAACATCAATCGCTTTCACCAGGGCAGCGTCGAGCTCTGCGACTGCGTGGGCGATATCCTTGCTTACCGGCAGCTCATGGCGAATGCGGGTGACGTTGCTCATGGATACTCCCGCGCCACGAAACGGCGCATGTCTATTTTGTGGCGCGCGACCTGCGCCTGGACTGATCGAACAACCTGGCCACATTGCCCTTCGAGCGCAGCGCCAGTATGAACAGGATTCCGAATATCAGGGTGCTGGGCAGTGATGTAGCCGGCCACTGCCCGTACAGCAGGATCGCGCCGATGATGCTCAGCCACTCCTGGCCGAACAGGGAGGCCAGGCAGAAGGCGCACAGGCTGGGCAGGAACTTGTAGCTCGAGCCTCCCCGCCGGTACATGAACGCGATGACGAAGCAGATACCGCCGCAGAACCCGGCGTGGGCCAGGGTGATGGTTTGGTCTAGGGTCATTGGCCCCCTCGCTTGGGGAACAGGCTGCCAATCGCTGCTGGCAGCTCGGTTACCCACTTCGGCAGTTTGCCGGTGTTGAACGACTCCAGAACGCTGATGCTCACCAGGACCGTGGCCAGGCCGCAGGCGAAGGCGGCAATGCCACTGGTCTTCGTCCAGGCCTGGGCCAGGATCTCAGCAGATCCGTAGTACCCGCCGATCCAGCCGACGAGCAAGTACCCGAGGCGCTGCCACAGGTTGATGTCCTTGGCCCAGAGGATGAAGAGCAGTGCGCCACCGAAGGCGCAGACAACAGCGTTGAGGTCGATCGTGGGGAGGCAGCTTGCGAGGGCAATGCCGCCCAACCCTACAACCGTGCAAGCTGCTGGGGTAGCGGCATCGGCCATGTTCAGTCCCTTAGTGTTTGTAGCGGAATGGCGCCGGACCGCGGGTGTCGAGGCCGGTGGCGAGCGCCCATAGCGCGAAAATGAGGATTCCAGCGCTCAGTGCGGCCGCCAGGAATGTGGCCCGGCGCTCTTGGGCCGAACCATCGGGCCTTTTGAGGCCCTGAATGATGAATACGCAGCCAAGGAAGACATTGGCGCTGATGTCGCGGTGTAGGGCGTAGCTGGCCAGGGCCAAGGCGAATGCCAGGAGGCTCCATGCAGTTGATGGCTTCATGCGCTTTCCTACCGGCAACAAAAAGCCCGACACGATGGCCGGGCTATGTTCGTCAATCCTCAACACGCGCAGGAATGACAGGATGAATAAATAATGTTGCATCGTTTCACGGGTGTCAAGCGGCATCTGCCATCAAAACGCCTTCCTCCTGAAGTATCTTGCTAGACGCGGCCAAGGCCTCGGCCACCATCTCGTCCAGCACCTTCTCGATGGCCTTCTTCCATCGCCAGTACGTAGTCCGGTTCAGGCCCTGGCCGTCCCAGGTATTGATGTCGTAGAACTCGGCCGGCAGCACGATCATGTCGGTGGAGCGCTTCACGTACTGCTCACGGCGCGCCTGACCGGCATCCTCGGGCATCTCGCCACCCGCCAGGTGCTTGACCACTCCAGCGTGCAACGAATCGAACTCAGCGCGCTCGCGGGCAGAACGGCTTGCCACCTCGTTGCCGGACTGCGCCTGCACGCCTTTCACCGGAGGGATGGCCCAGGCCGTCACCGCCTTGTAGCGGAACAGGTTCGGCGCCTGGGTGGCAATCAGCGGCACCAACTTGCCGATCGCCTCCACCTTCTTGGCCTTGTGGGTCGAGAACCTGGCCGTCAGCGCATTCCAGTGGCGAGGGATGAGCTTTCTGTGCAGGCGGGCGTGCACCCAGCAGTCCACCAGCATCGCCGCATCCTTCCCGGTGATCTCGCCCTTCAGCTTCGAGGCTTGGACCTTAGGTTCGAAGTCGCCGCCACCCACACCGCTCATGGTCTCTGCCGCAAGTGCACGGACCACTGCCGCCAACACGCTTTGATATTTCATCGTCCTTGCTCCTTCTTGCGGCGATTCGAGATGACCATGCCACGCACAAGCGCGTAGCCGGCGAAGATGACCATGGCCAGGATGAGCAGCTGGCCGCTGTCGGTTGGTGTCCAGCTCATGCTGCTGCCCCCTTCTGCGCTTCGATACGGACGCGCACGGCCCCGCCCTTTGTCGTTTCCTTGCTCACCCTGATCTGGGTGGCGAACACGTTGTCGTCGATGCCCAAGGCATCTGCCAGGCCGTCACGGCCAGCCTTGAACATCGCCAGCAGGTTGTCGTCGTCTCGGCGTCGGCGATCAGGCGGCACGAACTCGATCATGAGCAGCGCTTCACCCTCAGGCGCCTTGATACCTGCCTGCTTCGCAAGCAGGTGGCAGGCTGCCCGGTAGGACTTGGCCGCCCTGCTCTTCTTGCTCCAGTGGCCGCGCGAGTTCGGACTGCATGCGGCCGGTGGCCACGGTAGTGTCAGTTCCATCAGGCAGCCCCTTTCACGGTCAAAATGCCGGCCCGTATAAGGGCCTCATGAGTCTCAGCGATGGCCCGAGGCATGTCGGACCAGTCCACCTCGCCCTTCCCACGACCGTCGAGCACGTCATGGCAGGCGCTGCAGGCGTAGACCGCCACAGTGTCGAAGCCCTTCATGCCCATTCCCTTCTGCCCGCATGGCAGGTGGGCGAGCACGGTGGTTTCCGGGTTGAAGTTGCAGGTGCCAGGAATGCGGACGGTGCAGTCCTGGCCTCGGGCGCTTTCGCGGACCTTCTTGCTGACTACGCGCATGGCTCGGCCTCCTTGGCTTTCTGCTGCTCGGGCTCGAAGTCGCCGCGCAGGGGCATGAGGAATTGCTCTCTGCATGGCCCTTCGGAGGTCGTCACGCCGCGCTTGTCGGTGTACCGGCCCTCGGTCAGCCGAACGAGCCAGATACGGTTCTCCTCGACGTTGTCTACCCAGCCGCCAGCTTCCAGGAAAATCACCCGGTCATCGCCAAGGTATTCAATCAACTCCACCGTTTTGCCCAGCGTCTCGTATGCAGTGAGGGTGCCGACGATCAACGCAAGATCACCCGCCTTGAATTGATGTCTCATGCCGCTTCCTCGCTCAGCAGATCACTGAACACCACGCCCTGCGGCGCGAACTCGGCAACGATGCGGTCGGTGTACTGGCAGCCCTGGGCCCGGTCGAACAGGCGGGTCACCGGGAAGCCATCCGGCCCGAACATGGCGCACGGCCCCATCAGGCGCAGCTTCACCTCATACGGCAGGTGGATGAACGACTCCGCCCAGCCGGTGCGGAACTCAGCACAGCCAGCGCGCATGATCGGCACGCCGAAGTGCAGCTTGCAGTACCGGCGCACGTCTTCGATGTCGCCCATCTCGGTGCTCTTGGCGATTCGGTCGTACATCGCAAACCACAGGGCGTTCTGGTCAAGGGTGCGGTCCTTGCCTGGGCGCATGCTGACCACAACGAACTTGTTGTCGCGGAACAGGCGGGTGAGCATGGTTACGGCCTCGGACAGCTTGGCCTGGCTGTTAACGCTGATCTTCTCAGTCACGGTTCGCCTCCTTCACCCAGCGGCGCATGGACAGGTCGCAACCCATCGTGAGGCACACGCCATTGGCCATGCCACGGTGAGTGGCGCGCTGGCGGCAACCACAGCCGCAACGGCGGCGCGACTTCGAATCGACTGGCTCGTGGTAGTGGATCTGGCCAGGCAGGCCGCCGACCTGGCCCCAGCCATCCATGCCGCCACGCATTGCTGCGGAGCGGGCCGCAGGTGACATGCTGTTTAGGTTGGTCATGGCTTCACCTCACACTCAGGCCAGATCAACTGCGCCTCACGCAGCGCTCCGGCGTGATCCAGGCTCTGCTCCATCAGCACCATCTGGAAGGCCTTGGGGCCTACGATTACGGTCCATACGCGCTTCATGGAGTCACCTTCAGGCCTTGGGCCTCGATAGCAGCACGAAGCGATTCGCGCATGTCACGCTCCATGCTGGCCGGGTAGTCGTCGAACTTCGGAAGCTCCACCACCACGGCCTCGCGGCTGAGCCTCCACCCCTTTTGGAACGACTCCCAATCGGCCTGGGCCATCGGATCGATGTAGTTGTTTCCCTTCGGCGGCTGGCGGCGATGGTCGCGGGAGTTGGTGCGCTCGAAGGCTTCGCGCATTTCGCGCATCTTGTTGGTGTCCATCAGTGCTTCTCCTCAAAGCGGCAAACCAGCGCCTTGCCATCAACGTCAGCGCGAACCTGGCGCGCCTGATCCCGCTGGTAAAACGCCCCCATGGCAATTGCGCACATGATCCAGAACGCGACGAAGCAGATGATCGCCAACGGCTTCCAACCTTGGCTGGTATCCATCACACCCCCTCCCCGGCCGGCTGCCCGGCGCGCTTGATGTTTAACTTGGCCAGCAGGTGTGCGCGGCACGCGGCGGCGCTGGCTGGAATCTGTTGCAGGTCCAGCAGACGCGCCTGGCGTTGACTGGCGTACTCGTCGGCAAGCTGAGCGGCGCCCTTCTGGCTGTCGTGACCGATGCCGGTGGCGATGTCGCCCAGTGGCTCGCCGGCGACCAGCATGCGGATCGTGATGTCGTAGGCACGGGCGAACACCTTCTCGGCCCGCTCCACCTCCATCGATCCCAGGTTCTGTGCCTCACACTGCAGGGCTGCGTGGCGCACCGCTGCGTGCGACCAGACACGTGACCCTGCCCTGCTGGGGTGGAAGTTCTCCAGCGCCTCTGCCAGGGCCCTAGCAAGCGGCGGTATGCCCATCTCCTCCGGTGTCGGCTGGCACAGCTTGATGAACTTGCCGCTGCTCGGGGCGAAGTCGGTGCCCAGCACCCGGCACTTCTGGATGCCGAAGCGGATCTGCTCCAGGGTGTTGATTCCCGCGGCGACGAAGGACTTGATCCAGCTGCGCTTGGCAGCCTTCAGGGCCTCGTCATCCGGCCAGGCCTGCTTCCAAGCCGGGAAGATGGCCTGCAGCTCCTTGAACAGGGCGTTGACCACTTCGGTGGTGCCAGGGTCGAGCTGCTTGGCCGGGGCGTGCACCTCGGCGGGCAGGTTGCGGGCCGTGGCCATGATCTGCGTCACGCTGCGCAGTTTTGGTTGTGCGGTCATAAGCCCCCCAGGTCATCAGCCCAGCTGGTGTCGTTGAAGTCAGGGCCGCTGGCCTGGCGGCGGGATGCGAACGGGGCGACGCCTGCCGGCTGGGGCAGTTCGTCCTCCCAGCGCTTGCCGTTCAGCCAGGTGGCGGCGTGCGGGATGAACTGGCCGCCGTCCTTGGTCCATTCGGCCGATACGGTCCAGGCAGCCAAGGCCTTGGCCATCAGGTCCAACAGGTCGGCGGTGACCTTGATCTTGGCCCAGGCCTTCTTGGCGTCAGCCTTGCTCACCTTGCGCGGGTACAGCGACCAGAACCGCTCGAAGTCGACCAACTCGCTTTCGCGAGATTCAGTCCTTACTCCCTTCAGTCCTTGCTTACCTTCAATACTTACTAGTGTCGGATTTGCCGGATACGGCTGAGCCGGAAGCGGTTCAACCGGATACGGCAAAGCCGGAAGCGGTGTTTCCGACACGACGTAGTGGGTTTCGCCCAGCAAACCTGACTCGCCACGGTCCTGGCGGCGTTCGACGTAGCCGGCGGCGATCAGCTCCTGCAGCAGGCCGTACACACCATCGCGCCCGGTCGGTTTCGAGGACTTGGCGGTCTCATTGCGCAGGTGGGTCACGGATACGGCCCAGTGGTCAGGCTTGCCCAGCAGGAAGACCAGCAGGCCACGGGCAGCCCAGCTCAGGCGTCCGTCCTCGCTGATCGACTTGTTGAGCATGTAGAAGTTGGCCTCGGGGCGAGGTGCGCGGATGATGCTCATGCTGTGCGACTCCCTTGGCCACGAAAATCTACGGTCTTCGTGCCCTTCCAGCTGTTGCAGGGGGCACACAGGGTTTGCAGGTTTTCTTCCGTAGCTTCGCCGCCCTGCACCTCTGGAACGACGTGATCGGCACGCAGATCGGCCCGGCTACCGCAGCGCAGGCAGGCGTACCCGTCGCGCTCAAACACGGATAGCCGAACCCTCGGGCTGATCACCTTCTTCCGATAGGATGGTTTGGCGGGAGCGTCACCTTCGAAGGCCAGGATGAAGCGATCACGCCCCGCAACCTCGATCAGCCTCCGATCTTCAAGGCATTCAATGAGGCGCTTAACCTGGTCCTCTGGAATGCTGGTGTAGCGAGCGATAGAGGCGACACTGACGCTGGAGAACGGCTCCTGCGCGTTGTCGCAAATGCAGAGCAGCACGAACTTTTCGAGCGGATCGACCTCTTGCTGCCCCAGTGCCCACATCATGGATTGGACGCTCATTGGCCGCGCTCCTTGGCCATGACCGCATCTACAGCGGAGTCGTACTCGAATGCCGATTGAACGTCGAGGATCGCCCGCCCCAAGTCGGCGTGGGGGATATCGTCACGGATCGCGCGATATCGCTCGGCATCCTTGCGCAGGGCATCGTTCTCGACCTTGAGCTTTTCCGCTTCCTGGCGCGCAGACTGCACCGCTCGGAAATTCGGGTTCTCGTCTCGCCGCTCGATCTCCTCGATCAACCCCAGGATGGTGTGGCAGTGCATGTGCAACCAAAGCTCATCAGCAGCTTCGGCGTGCTCGTCCTCGCGTTCAGGCTGGTCCTCAAGCTCCGCAACCTTGCGTGCTAGCTTCTTCAGCAGCTTGATATCAATGCTCATGCTGCACCCCGCACGGCCTTGTCGTGGGTGTGCAGGCCGTCCCAGTTCTTCTTCATGGGCAGCTCGCCGGCCAGGTACAGCTCGTACAGGCGGACCGCGCCCTTGCGCAGGAGGATCGGCGTGTAGCTGATGAACGCCTCTTTCCCGTGCGGGGTGATCTCCTGTTGATGCTCGGTCATGTACTTGTCGCGGGCGTAGGCAGCCACACGGTAGCGGGTACCAGACTTGCTCTCGTTGTAGAGCCAGTTGCGGCGCTCGAGGAAATGGCCGACCTGCATCACGTTGACCCCATTCAGGCCCTTGCAGAACTGGACGTGGCTCATGCCTTCCTTGAACAGGTTCTCCAGGTGATCGATCTTCTTGGCCTGGGCCTCGACCTGGACGGTCAGCAGCACGCGGGCTTTCTCCGACTCCAGGGCCATCTGGAGGATTTCCAGCTTGCTGAGGTCGGCGGGCGCTGGCTTAGCTACCTGGGCCTCCAGCTGCTGCCAACGGTCCACCAGTGCAGCCGTGAATTCGGGCGACAACTGGGCGACGACCACGAAGCTGTCGCGCTTTCCGACCAGGTACTGCTTGATGCAAAGAGGACCAGGGCCCGGATTAGGGACTTCCTCAAATTGAGGGAGTCCAATGAGGCCTTTGGCGTGAAGGGATTCGATGGTCCGCCACACGTTGTCGTGGCGTTTTTGGGTGACCTCGGCAATTTCCCGAGACGACATCCGCGCCACAGAATCGTGCTTTGCGTTTTGTGGCGCGAGGGCCACGGTATTGCTTTGGGTGCTCAGGTGCATATATGATGACCTCACTCAAGTGTTACGAATGCAGTACAAGAAACCGGGCGGCCACCCGGTTTTTTTGCGCCTGCGTTTTCAGGTGTCACTTTTGAGGCCCTCTTTCGGGACCAATTGGACTACCTGTGCTTTGGGCCTGCCGAGACGACTCGGGCCACCCATGGCCAGGAACTCGATTGCTACCTCCTCAAGTACCTGGTCGATGCTCTGCCCCCGACTGAGGGCCCGAGCACTGATCTTTCTCTTCGCACCGTCACTCAGGTGCTCGTAGTCGATTTCAGCCACGTGACCTCCATAGGGCCTCTAGGCCGCGCTAGACTGCTTGTCGTCCTTGCTGAGCGCTTCGATGGCGCCGTTCTCGACCGCCCACTCGATCATTTCGTAGAGGTATGTGGCGTGCTGCATCTCTGCGCGCTCTGCTGCCCTGGCCAGGATTCGGTCCAGGGTCTTGTTGAAACGGACCTTCCGAGGCGTATCACGCTTGTGGGATTGGTCGGCGTACATACGGGTACTGCTCCTTATGCGGCTTCAGATGGGTAAAGGTCTGGGCGAAGCTCATGGCGCGAAACGCCAGTGGCTTTCTCGATAGGAAGTGCTTGGCGGGCCGGCACGCCTCTGGTTTTCCAATAGGAAACAGCCATAGGCGTAACGCCCAGCAGATCGGCAAGGGCTTTGCCCGAGCCGGCGGCATGGATTGCGCGTTCCAGAGGTGTGGGGTTCATAAACATTCCGCCTTGGGCGAGTAAACACAACTCAACGATACGTTTATTTTATAAACATAGCAAGAGCGGTAAACTTGGTGTTTATGACTACTCAACATTCAGGCGATCGCCTCCGGGCTCAGATGCAGCAGCAGCGCATCTCAAACACGGATCTGGCAGCCAAGCTCGACACCAAGCTGCAGAACATCAACAACTGGTTTTCGCGCGGAATCCCGGCCGGGAAGATGATGGCGGTTGCCCGCGCGCTCGGCGTACGCTATGAATGGCTTGAAACCGGCGAAGGAGCCGCCAAGGCGACGGACCCCACCGAACATCCCGATGCAGAGCCCATGAAGCTCTGGGATGACGAAACCCCCATGGAAGATGATGAGGTGGCCGTGCCATTTCTGCGTGAGGTCGAATTAGCGGCTGGTTCCGGCCGCTTTGCGATCGAGGAAAGCCAGACGGCGACCTTGCGGTTTGGAAAGCGAAGCCTGCGGAACAACGGGGTCCAGTATGAACACGCCAGGTGCGTGACAGTCCGCGGCAACAGCATGCTGCCGATACTGCGCGATGGCGCGACCGTGGGCGTAAACACGGGCCGAACCTCATTTGCCGACATCGTCGACGGCGACCTGTACGTGATCAACCACAATGGGCAGCTCCGAGTAAAGCAGCTGTACCGGCTGCCAAACGGGATCAGACTGCGCAGCTTCAACCGCGAAGAGCATCCGGACGAGGATTACACCTACCGGGAAATGCAGGATGAAAACATGGTGATCCTCGGCCACGTGTTTTGGTGGGGCATGTATGCCAGGTGAGGCTCCGGCGCCTGGCGCGCTGAGCCGGGCGTGCGGCTGGGCCTTCATTGCTGGCATCGTCATGCTGGCAGTAGAGCTGCTCTCCTACATGCTTGGCATCAGCACATCAGGGATGGTGTTCGCATCGGGCATGGCACTCCTGCTTGCCAGCGCTTTGGTTGGCGCATTCGCCGACCGCAGCAAGCCTAAGCTTGAGGACCTCGTGACCATTGGCATCGGGGTCTGCTTCTTCATCTGGCTCGCCTGGAAAGCATGAGATAGACCGCTCCACAAGCAAATAGCCCGCCCTGTGCGGGCTTTTTTGTGCCTGCCGAATAAACAAAAATAAACATTAGGTGTTGACGTGTTTATAAACATGGCGTTTACTGTGCACATCGAGGCGCTACTGAGGCCCTCGCCGAGGCCCTCAAGCCTCACCGCTCTTTAACAGCCAGCGCCATGCCCGACTACCCGGCCCAGCCGGTTAGGTCACTCCCGGCTCCATCGGTGGGAGGTCAGTAAACCGATGAACAAAACCGCACTTGCCTCTACCGGCGACCGGCGATCCGACAGGCCCGAAAGCCTGCCCACGCGCAGCTCACTGCGACGGCGGACGAGGTGTTGACCGAACTGAGTGAATGACCTGGTAAGCGGGTGCGGAGAAACACCAAGAGATTCACTGAAGCACCTGGGCGACCGGGTGCTTTGGGAATCCACTGGAGGAACACGACATGAACCGCAAGCAATTCCGCAAAGCCCGCGTCGCCGTGAAGTCCGACCGCATCAACAACACCTGCAACTGCCTCGTTCCCGGTTACGAGAAGGCGCTGATCCTTGAGCTGATGCACCGCGACCGCGCCTGACGATTTCACTGGCTGGCCTTGGCGACAGGGCCAGACGGAAAAAAACCGCCCTGGAGGGCAAGACGATGATGGGCCAATTTGAAGTGGTTGATATGTGGAACTACCACGCCGCCCAATACCAACCAACCCTGATTTGCCGCAGCTTCGACAGGGGCTGCGCCCACATCACCATTATGCGCCGCCTGTAAGGAGTGCTCTGCTATGGCTGTCTGCATGTACAGGGAGCATGAGCGACAGGAGCGCGAAGCCGCGCATGCCTCCTATCTTGCCGATCCCCAGTTCCCTGCTTTTCAGGCAGAGGCGAAAAAACGCGGCTACCGGAAGGCGACCATCAGCGAGGTCAACGCCAGCGCCGAGCGGGTGCAATGGGCGCCAGATCTGTACTGCTGGAAAGGCGGCCTCTGGGTCGTAGTCAATTAACCAACCCCTGCACCCACACGCCCCTTAACTGGGGGCTTTGACAGTAAATCCCTGACAGCCGGAAAGACGGCCCGATGCCCTGCTCCCCATCGCAGGCTGCATCGGTTCTGAATTCAATCTGGAGATATCCCGTGGACAAGGACTACTTGAACGCGTGCCTTTCCTATTGCCCCGAGACTGGGGAGCTGACCTGGCGCCAAAGACCGGTTGGTCACTTCGTCAGCGAGGCTGCTTGTAAGGCGTGGAACGCAAAACACGCTGGTCGACCAGCTGGATCTGAACGTACTAGGGTCGGGCGCTACCGTATTTGTAGCGTCAACCGGAAGCGCATTTTCGCTCACCGCTTGATCATGCTCATGCTCGGGCGGGATATCGACGGAAAAGAGGTTGATCACCTTAATGGAAACGGCCTGGACAACAGACTCTGCAACCTTCGCGTTGTTTCTCGCCGCGAGAACAACATGAACATCAGGAAGCAGGCTCGAAACTCCTCTGGCGTGACCGGCGTTCGCCTGCATCGCTGCGGCAATAGCTACGGCGCGTTCATCATCAGGCACTCCAAGCGCGAATGGCTTGGCAGCTTCGACAACATTTTCGACGCGGCAGCCGCAAGGAAATCCGCAGAGAACAGGTATGGGTTCGGGCCATCCCACGGCCTGGCTATGAACCAGTAACAGCATCCCGATCGCACTGAGCTGATCAGTGAGGCCGCTCCGCCATAAGCGGCCTGTTCTCTAGCCCTAATCCCGGCGGGTATCAGCAACGGGAATAGCACTGCTGCAACAGTGCGTACGGCGACCGCTGGTGGAACAGCGGTTCTGAATCACCTGCCTGCAGTGAGCCCAAAGCAGGCCCGATGTTCCCTTGGCGGGGTTCATCGGTCAGAACCATCCCAGCAACTGCCTTGCTGGTAGCGCCCGACCTGACTTGGTCGTGCCCGAATCCGCCTTGAACAAGCGGCCTTAGGGTTTGTTCCCGCCTGAGCAGCAGGCAGGACTGCCGATGGTTCTGACCGATGCCCCCCGCATCCCCTTCCCTTCACATTGACCGCATTGGCAGGCGCCAGGCCACCTTTCACGGTGGGTTTGGTCACCCGCGCCTGGCTCCTGGCCAATGCGGTTGCCGAGGATCACAAAATGCATCACTGCACCGATACCCAGGCCGTGTGCCGGGGCTGCGGCCTCAAGCTGCGTGGATCTCCTTCGTGGAAAGGCGGGCTGGCCTATCACCCCGACCCGAAAGGCGAAGTGCATAGCTGCCACTACGGTGGTTGGGTCTGCTCGCGGCGCTGTGACATCAAAGCCTGCGTCGAATTGGAAGGAACGATGCCCGGATGTGGCGGAGTGAACAGCTTCGAGCGCCTTTCGCCCTACGCCAAAGAGAGCATCAACCGCCATTGGCCGGAGGCAGCATGAGCGGCTGGATCAAGTGCTCTGAGCGCATGCCTGGGCTGCCCAGGGGTGGCGGAAAGGCCTGGGTAATCGCCTACACACCAGCTCGAAAAGCGCAAAGCGCCTTCAACGGCACCCGCTTCCTCTACTGGAATGGCATCGACTGGCGTTACGGCGATGGCTCGCGCTTCGAGCATCGCGTGACCCACTGGCAGCCACACCTCACTCCACCCACCGAGTAACCCACCACCTGGAGGCGACCATGGGCGACCCAATCAAGGCGCTGGCCAAGCGCGAGCGACGCATAGCGCGCATCACAGCTGAGCGTCTCGCTGAGTCCAGAGAGAAATCTGATCGTGCCGCCTACCGAGAATCTCAGGCAGGCGGCTCAGAAGATCTGATCCGAATCTCCGACATCCCTTACACGCCCTTTAAGGGCTGATCATTCTGGAGGCGACCATGGGCGCACTTCGAGCAGCACAGTTTGAGTACGACAACCGGATGCCGCCGGCGGTGAGCGATCAGGCCGGGGCCGCCGAGATCTGGATTCAGGACATGTTCCATCAGCTTCTGCGTGGCGCCGATGCGACGTTCCAGGTTGATAGCGAGATCCGCGGTGTCACCTACGAGCGCTTCGCCCAGGCCGTTGACGAGCACGCATCGCCAGGCATCACCAGTCCCAGCGCCGTGGGCAGACTGCTGCTGGCCGCACGGCGCCGCGACGCGAGCGATTCGCACAACGTGTACCACGAGGTTATGGCCGCGCCCTGCCCTGACGCAGTACTAGAGCGGCTGGCGCGCGATCTGCTGACGCCATTCGCCGCCGCCGGAGTACAGGCCCAGGCCTACGAGGCATGCGAGCCATGAGTCCGCACGTCTTGATTGATCAGCAGCTTGATGCCTTGGTGCACCCGGGTACGCCAATCAGCTACTCAACAATCATCAGCCATCAGCTGACGGAAATGCTCCGCGACGGACGCATCACCATCGAAGAGTTCAACCACTACTGCGGGCGCCTCAACAAGATCGTTGATGGGCGCAAGGAGGTTGCATGAATACGCCGATCTTCCCGTCGATAATCGACGACCAGGTGGCCGAGGCCGCTCAGGCCGTGCCCGACGATCGCATCCTGATGGTGTTCAAGGGCCTGACCCTGGAGGACGCCATGAATCAGGCGCGCATGGCTCACATCGAGAACCCGGCGGCTTGGTCTGGCCGGGCCTACCTCTGTGGCATTTGCACGCTGGCCTATGAGGTGCGGACATGAGCTACTCACGCACCGACTACTACGCCGAAGGCCTGTCAGAGGCATTGGATGAGCATGGCGTAACCGCAACCGCTGAGCAGATCCGCGCAATCGCAAGTGACATTGTTGGCTGGTCCGAGTGCATCGGCATGGCCTTCCATGTTCCGGCTGGAGATCCGCGCGACAGCGAGCTTGCCGAACTCCGCAAACAACTTGATCGCGAGCGAAACAAGGTTTCGTGCGGAGTATGCAAAGGCTCTGGTCTTTTGCGCTTTCAAGGCCCGTACCACGGATCAACATCCACCTGCCACAAATGCAATGGCGCAGGGAGGCACGACCCATGACCAGCTACCAGCACGCCCGACGCATGGTCATCTGGCGCGGCTCCTTCTCTGCCCTCTTCGCCTGTACCGCCTTCATGCTCGCCAGCGCACTGGCTGGCTCCATCACCAACTAGGACAACCACATGCCAATCGATCCTCGGGCAAACGCCCCCGAGCGCATTGCTGCACCTGCTCCGCTGCCTCACGTCAGCCGCAGAGCACTAAAACGCGTAAAGAACCCAATCCCCGCTCCATGCGAATGCCGCTATTGCGGCGATCAGGTTGATCTGGTCTGTAACTCGGAAATCTACAACGGGCGCAGCTACGGCGACTGGCCGTATGCCTATCTCTGCTCCGGCTGCTACGCCTATGTAGGCCTGCATCCTGATACAGACATTCCTCTCGGGACGCTGGCCGATAGCGCTCTGCGCGCCGTCCGTAATCGGTGCAAGGCTGTCTTCCACAAGCACATCACCGACACCGGCATGGGCCGCACGCAGGCTTATCGCTGGCTGGCTGAGCAGATGCAAATCGATGTCGGCGTCTGCCACTTCGGCTGGTTCGAGCAAGCCGACTGCGAGCGCGCTGAGGCCATCGTCAAGTCGTCCGTACCACAAACAGCCATGGCGATGGCGTTTGCCAAAGCAGCTTCCTGATTCACGTAGCCGAGCACGGCGGCCCTTCGGGATAACCGTACCCCTTCGGGAGCGTAAGCGGCGAGAGCGCGCACCCATCCACCGCAGCCAGGGCCTGGAGCGTACCTCCGTGCCTGGGTGACCTGGCATTCCCCTTTCAACTGACGGCGCCGGCCTGGCGCGAGGTTTTCCAATGTCCGCAGAACAGAAACTGATCGCGATCGAAGAGATCAGCGAGGCGAACGCCCCGGCCATCTACGTGGCCGGCGGCCTGCAGCAATTCATCGACCTGGTGAAGGCCGAGATCGAGGGCGAAGTTCCCGACCTCACCACTCGCAAGGGCCGCGAGCGGATCGCCAGCTTGGCCGCCAAGGTCAGCAAGTCGAAGACCGCTGTCGAGAAGCCGGGCCGCGACTACCTGCGCCGGCTCAAGGAAATGCCGAAGGTGGTCGAAGCCGAGCTGCGCGATTTCGTGACCAAGATGGACGCGCTGCGGGACGAGACGCGCCGACCGCTCACCGAGTGGGAGCAGGCAGAAGCCGCCCGTGTCGCCAAGCATGAGCAGGGCATTGCAGCAATCAAAGCGGAAGGCGCCGAACTCGGCCTGCTGACCTCCGAGGACCTTCTGGCCCGGATCGGAAGGGTTGAAGGCGTTGCCCTGGACGGCACCTGGGAAGAATTCACCGCTGAGGCCGGACAGGTGAAAGACCAAGTGTTATCCGTGCTTCGTGAAGCGCTGGAGGCCAGGCAGAAATATGACGCGGAGCAAGCCGAGCTGTCCCGCCTGCGCCGCGAAGCAGAAGAGCGCGCTGAGCAGGACCGCATCAGGCTGGCACAAGAGGCTGCTGTTGAGGCCGAGCGCCAGCGCGTGGCCCAGGAACAACAGGCCGCGCGCGATGCTGCAGCACGCCGCGAGCAGGAGCTGATCGAACAGGCCGCTGCGCGGGAGCGCGAAGCCGAGAACCAGCGCCTGCAGCTCAAGTTGCAGGCCGAGCAGGCCGAGCGCGCCCGTGTTCAGGCTGAGGCCGACCGCGTTGCCGCAGAGCAGCGTGCTGAGCAAGAGCGCCAGGCTGCCGTCCGCCGGGCTGAAGAAGCTGCCGAGCAGGCACGCCAGGAAGAACGCCGCCGCTCCGATGCCGCCGCCGCCGAGATCCTTCGCCAGCAAGAAGCCCGCGAGCGCGACAAGAACCACCGCCGCAACATCAACCGCGCCGCCCTGGACGCCTTCGTCGCCGGCGGCATGACCGAGGAATGCGCCAAGCAGGCCATCACGCTGATCGCTGAGCGCAAAATCCCGAACATCAATATTTCCTACTGAGGTAAGCCATGAGCCAGGCAGTAGCCATTATCTCGCAGGACATTTACGCTCAGCGGAATCAGTTCGCCAACGTGCTGACCGACCGCTCGCTGAACTTCGAGCGCGAGGCCGAATTCGCCATCCAGGTCATCACCTCGAGCGAGTACGCCACCAAGGTGGCCATGCAGAACCGGCAGTCGGTGGCCAACGCGATCACCAACATCGCCGCCATCGGCATCAGTCTGAACCCGGCCAAGAAGCAGGCATACCTGGTGCCGCGCGATGGCCGCATCTGCCTGGATATCAGCTACATCGGCTTGATGGACCTGGCCATGTCGACCGGTGCCATTCGCTGGGCGCAGGCCGAGTTGGTCTACGCCGCCGATGCGTTCAGCCTGAACGGCTTCGACAAGCCTCCGACCCATTCCTACAACCCGTTCGCCAAGGATCGCGGCGAAGTGATCGGCGTTTACGTGGTAGTCAAGACTGCAGATGGCGATTACCTGACCGAAACCATGAGCATCGAGGATGTGAACGCCATCCGTGACCGCTCCAGCGCATGGAAAGCTTGGGTCAGCAAGAACAAATCCTGCCCATGGGTCACTGACCCGGGCGAGATGGCCAAGAAGACCGTAGTGAAGCGCGGTTACAAGTACTGGCCGAAGACTGAGCGCCTGGAGCAGGCGATTCATCACTTGAACACAGACGGTGGCGAGGGGCTGGCCAGCGTGTCCGGCTCTGCACCCACCGACCCCGAGATGGTGAACAGCTGGATTGCACTGGCACAGAAGGCCGGCAGCCTGGAAGCATTGACCGATGTCTATCAGCAGGCAACCGCCGCCATGAAACAGGCAAAGGATGCTACCGGCCATGCTCGCTTCAAGGCCGAGGTCACCAAGCGTGCCGACGCTATCAAGGCAGAGACGGCGCCCATCGAAGGCGAATCTGAGGAGGTGTTAGATGGAGCAGCGTAGCGCTGAATGGTTCGCGGCACGCCTTGGGTGCGTGACCGCCAGCCGAGTGAAGGACGTTATGGCGAGCGGCCGAGGCGGCGCGCCGTCTGCCACCCGGAAAAACTACATGATGGAGCTTCTGTGCGAGCGCCTCACCGGCCAGTCTGGCGGCGCTGACCTTTCCCGCAATGCTGCCGTGCAGCGCGGCGTCGAGCTTGAACCGTTTGCCTGCATGGCCTACGAGGCCGACAAAGGCCTGATGGTGGTCGAAACCGGCCTGGTCATGCACCCGACGATTGCTGGCTTTGGTGCGTCACCAGATGGGCTGGTAGGCGACGATGGCGTGCTGGAGATTAAGTGCCCAAACACTGCGACCCACATCGCCACCATGCAGTCTGGGCGCCACGACCCGCAGTACGAGTGGCAGATGCTGGCCCAGATGGCCTGCACCGGCAGGGCCTGGGCAGACTTCGTCAGCTACGACGACCGCTTGCCTGAGCCGCTTCAGTACGTTTGCCACCGCTTCGAGCGCGACTTCAAGCGCATCCGCGAGATGGAGGCCGAGATCAAGGCGTTTATGGAAGAGCTCAGCGACCTGGAGAAGGAGATGCGCGAGCGAATGAAGGAGGCAGCATGAACCAATCAATCGACCTGGAGGCCGCACAAGCGGCCTTCTTTGCATCTGGCGGACAGATCGTCGTGCTGGAGGGGTTCCAGTACGTTCCCCACCGGCAGCGCCATCACCCTGAGCCGAAGCCAAAGCGGATCAGGCCAGTCAAGCAGGAGCGCGGCGGCGAGCGTAAAAGTCGCGCCATGGCTCGCACAGCTCAGATCGAAGAGCTCGCCAAGACCATGACCTGTGGCGAGGTCGCAAAGCTCCTTGGCGAAACCAAGACCGCCCTATGGGGCGTGGCGGCGCGAGGTGGATTCAGGTTCTTCAGCCCGCAGAGGCAGGCAAGGCCGGAGAAGGTGAAGGCTGAACCGAGCCAGCAGGATCGCGATATGGCAGAAAAGATCATCGCGTTGCGCGATGCGGGAAAATCTCGGTGCGCGGTTACCGTCGAGCTTGGGATCGGCAACTGCAGGCTCGTGCGACTGCTTGCGCTGTTCGATATCGACTTCCCGATCCGACGTGACAGGGGAAGACGATGAGCGATTGCGGCGAGCATCCCAGCGTCTACTACCTTGGCCGGGAATGTCGCCGCAACGGAGGCGGCAAACTGGCCAACCCATTCGCCTCTCACACGTTCCACGGCTCATGGTTCCTTGCCGGTTGGAACGACATGGACATGGAAATTGAGCAGAAAAATCCGAAGCGCGCTGCAAAGAACAAGGCGGCGTGAGCAGTTCAACCTACCGCCCAGCGGATTGAAGGAGGTGCCGTATGGCGATGTCTCAGAAGTACCGCGACGAGAAGCGCCGCGCCAAGGCCGCCAAGTTGCAGGAAGAAGACCTGCGCTTGAAGGTTCGACCAGGGACTAAGCAGGCCCTGCTGGAGCTGATGGAGTGGGCCGGTATCGAGGAACAGGGCGAGGCGATGACGCTGATGATTCATCACATCGAGGCGCTCGGGCATCACGCATTGCTCAGGATCGCGCGCCACGAAATCGAAGCTCACCGAAATGTGGCGCGAAATGAGCCGCTGCGGCTGTCAGCCAGGAAGCTAACCGGCCAGCACCTGCGGGCGATCTGCGGCTGGGCCGATGCCACCTACAGCCAGATGATCGAGGCGCTGATCCACGGCATCCACGCCCTGGGCAGGATGCACGCGGCGAAGTTTCTCACCCCGCCGCGACATGAAATCAGCATATCGCCCCGCTTGGCCCTGGCTTTCGACCGGAAGAGCATGCTGATGATTCAGCAGGATCCGGGGGATGAGATAATCACACCGTAACAGCAGCCTGCGACAGTAGTGCGAGCAAGGCTGTTCCGTTATCGTGGGGTGACATCCGCGACTCTCTGTAAAGCTGTTCCGCCGTAATCCCCCTGCTCTCGTCGTCAATGTCGAGCCCAATAATCATTAGCTTCAGGCAAAGCAATAGTAAGGATTCAGTCGAGAGCTTATGCTGGAGCATGGTCTCGGCTGTGAGGGTGTCAACATCAGCGTGAGCGAAGTACTTATTTCTGTACCCATCGATCTCAAGCGTTTCATAGATGGAGCGCGCATCTGAAGCGGCAGCCCTTCCGCTGTCGGACAACACCGTGGCGTACGTTTTTTCGATGTACGGCACGCTCAGATTCTTATTGCCCCGGCGATCGGCAGCAGGATCAAAGAAGGAGCAGACGTTCAAAACAATATTCTTCAGTAGCGAATACTGGAGAATCTTGAACGTTTCAGGGTACATCGATATGAAGATATCGGATTGAGGAGATGCGAATAACCGCGCAAAAAGCTCTATCTCACGACTTGTTGATACAGCCGAAGAAATAAATACCTCAACGTCCTTTCGCTTCACCGTGCGACTCCTTTTTCGGTCCGGCCCCATGCCGGTCACCCGTAATACCCCATCCCCAACCAAATTGCCACCATGCCGCCACCAGCACGGAGGGCGGCGCATGCATGGAGATCACCATGAGTACGTTCGCAGTGTTCGGCATGACCGCCTATGTTGCACTGGCAGAAGCCAGGAAGACGACCTCAACCAAGCGCCCCCCCCCCTAAAGCCTGGTGCGATGCCTGAGGAAATGAGCCAGGGCGAGTGGGCTCTCGCCGTTGAGAAGGCTGCCGCCAAGATCATGCGCGGCACCAAGGTGCGACAGCTAAGCCCCGTTTTTGACGCCCCGCAGTATGCCGAGCAGTTCGCCGCCCTTGCCCGCAAGACAGGGGTCTGCCGAGACCTTCGCGTGCGCGCCAAGTGCACGCTCACTGATAGCGAAGGCAATCCGATCATCAACAAGAAGACGAAGGCGCCTCGCATCGGGTGGGTCGACTACCTTCCCGAAATGACACCAAAAGTCGCATAGCCCAGGAGCACCCATGCCCATCACCTACGGAAGCGTCTGCAGCGGCATTGAAGCTGCGACCGTTGCCTGGCACCCGCTGGGCTGGCGTGCCGCGTGGTACGCCGAGATCGAGCCATTTCCCTGCGCGGTACTGGCTCACCACTACCCCACTACGCCGAATCAAGGCGACATGACCCGCCTGGCAGCCATGGTGCTGTCCGGCAAGATCCCGGCGCCTGAGGTCCTGGTCGGTGGCACGCCCTGCCAGGCCTTCAGCGTGGCAGGTATGCGGGAAGGCTTGGCCGATCCCCGCGGTGCCCTCACCATCAAATACGTGGAGCTGCTCGATGCAATTGACCATGTTCGAACCATGCGCGGCCAGCCCGAGGCCACCTGTCTCTGGGAAAACGTCCCCGGCGTCCTCTCCGACAAAGGCAACGCGTTCGGCTGCTTCCTCGGCGCCCTGGTGGGCGAATCCGAAGAACTCCAACCGCCAGGGGGCAAATGGAAGGACGCTGGTTGTGTGTATGGAACCACGCGAACAGTCGCATGGCGGGTTCTGGATGCCCAATATTTCGGCCTGGCCCAACGACGCCGCCGTGTGTTCGTTGTCGCAAGTGCTCGAGCAGGGTTCGATCCACTCGAAGTACTTTTTGAGCGCGAAGGCCTGCGCCGGGATACTCCGCCGCGCCGAGGCGAGGGGCAAGACGTTGCCTGCACCCTTGATGCACGCACTGATGGCGGTGGCTTCCCAGGAACAGACGGAGCCACCGGAGGGCATGTAGTTGCCCCGCCGGACTGGCCAAGGACCTTTGGGGGCGGATCTAACTGCCTGCAGACGGACGTCGCTACTGCACTAAGTGCCCACCCAGGCGGAACCCGAATGGATGCGGAGACTGAAACCTTCGTTGTGTCGGCGCCGCTCACAACAAACCCGTACGGTGATCACGAAAGCCGCGAGAGCCTGTTGGTGGTGGCTGGAACCCTGCAGGCCAACGGCAAGGCTGCCGGCAGCGCTACCCAGCAAGACGCGGAAAGCGGAATGCTGGTCGTGCATGGCACGCAAGATCCCGACGTGAGGTATGACCAGGCGCATACGCTAGGGCGCAACAACGGCATGGAGAACGCCTTGCTCGCCTTTAGCTGCAAGGATCACGGCGCAGATACTGGAGAGATCGCGCCGACGCTGCGCGCAATGGGCCACAGCGACAGCCACCCCAACTCTGGGGGTCAGGTGGCAGTACAAGGCCCCAGCGGCGTTCGCCGCCTCACCCCTAGAGAGTGCGAACGCCTCCAGGGCTTCCCTGATGACTACACGCTGATCCCCTATCGCGGTCGTGTCCGAGGCCTTTGCCCTGACGGCCCGCGCTACAAGGCGATCGGCAACAGCAAGGCCGTCCCCGTCGTGCGCTGGATCGGTCGGCGCATCGCCCAACAACTTCAACGTCTCGACTGAGGTATCCCATGCCCACAGAAAACCGATCCAGCAACACAGAGATGGTCAGCGTGCCGCGCGAGCAGCTACAGGCCTGGCAGAAACGCTTCTCGAAAGCACAGATATTCAAGGAGTCCAGTGAGGTGCAGGCACTCCTGGCCCAGCCAGCCCAGCACCAGGGCGAGCCGGTGGCGGTGCTGTATGCCAATGGCACCGTACTGACCAAGGCGGACTGCGGCGATGTCTTCGATATTTGCTGCAAGGTGGAAACTCCGCTATACACCCACGCCGACCCTGCCGACATTGAGCGGCTGCGCGAAGAGGTTGGAGGCCTTGAGCAAGTCGTAAAGCTGCAAGTTGAAGCGCTGAAGGGGTTGATCTTCGCGGCGCGGACAACCGGAGGCACTGCCGGGCCAGATCAGGGATTGGTTCAGGCGTGCGAGAAGGCCGAGCACGCAATATCGCTTGGCGGAATCGGGAAAGCGTACATGAGCGGCGCAGACGCCGCCCTATCCGCCAGTGCAGAGCCGGAAGGCCATTCGGAGGCTTGGCCTAAAGCAGGAAAGCGATGCTTGTGCCCTGCATGCTGCCGCCATCGTAAGGAGGCCGGAGAGCCAAGCGCGCCGGTTGAGCGCGATGAGCTGGTGAGCGAAGACGAATTGCGCGATATGGCCGCTATCGCTTGCCAGTCAGCACTGGCGCACGGCGTGAGCGAAGAGTGGTTCATGCAATTGGCCCGGAGTGTCGAGCAGCGAGCCCGCGCCGCCCTGGAGCGCAAGCCGTAACCCCACCCCGCTGTAACCCCTCTCCCCTCTATTCACTGCCGCGATATGGCGGCCAAGGAATCGACATGCTCGAAAGGACACCGATCAAGACGGAGGCCGAACTGTGCGCGGCCTTCATCCAGTCGATGAACAAGCAGGCCGATTGGACCTGCTACCCCGAAGCTGCGGGCTTCGACATCCTGGCCGTGCACACCAGCGGTCGACAGATCGGCGTCGAGGCGAAGATGAGCCTGAACGCCAAGGTGGCCGATCAGATCCTGCCGAAGGACTACGAGAACTTTTACGGCAGGCCCGGCCCAGACCATCGCCTGGTGATCGTCGGCAAGGCCAGCGATGCCAGCCACGGAATCTGCCGCATGCTGGGTCTGCTCGGGGTTCCTGTTGTGCTCCCCCGCTGGATGTCTCGGGGCGGCGACAAGTCAGGATGGGAATTCGATGTGCGCTGCGTGGACAACCGGGACTGGATGTCTTTCTTCGTCAACGAAGAGTACCTGCACCTGTTCGACTGGAACCCGGCAGAGCGATTCCGGGTGCCAATGGCGGTTGGTGCACACCAGGCCGGCGTCCCATCCCCGGTCAGCCTCACACCCTGGAAGGAAGCGGCGCTGCGGGTGATCGCCTTGATGCGCTCGCAGGGCTACATCGCAGCAAAGCAGATCCAAGAGCTCGGCATCAGTCCGACCGCCTGGACGCGACCGAAGGGTATCGACCCTGGCTGGCTCGATCGCGGCTCAGTGCGTGGCACCTGGATCGAAACCACGAACATGCCGCCGTTCGACAAGCAACACCCCGAGGCGTACGCCATCGTCGTCGCCGAACTGGCCGCCAAGGCCGACCCACAACTGGAGCTCACTGCATGACCCGCCTCGCCCTCTGCCTGCTGCTGGCCACCCTGACCGGCTGCGAATTCGAGGTCTGCATCGACGCCTCAGGCAAGAACTGCAGCCAGGCCAGCGCCAGCATCTGCGAGTTCAGCGCTGACACTCGGCGCCAGCTCTCCCCGCACGAAACCCAACCCGAACCTACACCCGCTGCCGCCCCGGCGGCCTGGATTGATGAGAGGTATCAGCTGTGAGCAAGACGAAAGATCGACTGCGTGCCGCGCTATCCGCAATGAGCCGTACGGGCAAGCGCGACCTGGTGCTTCACCTGTTCATGATCGTCTTCTGCCTGATCGTGCTCGGAATCGCTCTACCCTTTATCTGGCTGCTCCAGTTCTTGCCGGATTGGGCCTGGTACCCGCTTGGGCTCGCTCTTCTGATCTGGCTGCTTCTCGGGGACACAATCGCCGCTGAGTATCGAGCGTATCGAGGTGATCAGCAATGACCGACCTGATCGAAGTGAAGACCTCAGCCCTACACGGCGAGGCGCTGGGATGGGCAGTCGGTATCGCTGAAGGCCTTGACCTGATCCTTGAGCCGCCTCAGTACGGAAACCCGTGGCGAGTGTTCGCTCGGTACCAAGGCCATGCGACCGAGCGCACCAAACGCTTCAACCCGTGGGAAGACTGGGCGCTGGGCGGACGACTGATCGAGGAGCGCATGGTCAGCCTGCATTGCCCGCAGAGCACTGACGACGTTTGGGTCGGATGGGTGATCACCAACAAGGGGGAGTTTTGCCAGGCCGGTGACAGTGCCCTGATCGCCGGCTGCCGCGCAATTGTCTCCGCCACGCTCGGAGATACCGTCCAGGCGCCCAAGGAGTTGATGCCATGTTCTTGATCCCAATCGCCGCGCCACTGCTCATGGCCTACCTGATCGCAAGGGGGCCGCGATGACCCGAGAAGTGACAGAGCTGGATTTCCGCAGACCCGAATTCCGTGATGCCAAGGTTGAGGATTACGAATTCCGCGAAGACGGTGCGCTGGTCAGGAAAGACCGCTGGCAGACGGGAATGTGGCGGGTTGCATCGCTCGTCGGTTCATCGCGAGGCGGATTTGAGATCGACGACGTTGTCGAGAGCGTCCGCAAGCTTGCAGGCAATTGGTCCCCACCAGACCCTGATGAAGAACCAGGGCTGGAGCGGATCGACATTCGCCTGTCCTGCGGCAGCGTTCTTGCCAACTGCGAGCGCACCGGCCCATTCGCCTACCACTGGCCTTTTGGAAACATCACCTTCACCAGCAAAGACTTCGGCGCCGACATCACCGAGTGGCAAGAGTCAGCTGCGCCGAAAGCCTGACCCCTCCCCCAACAACTCAACTCACGCCCGCCCCGCGCGGGCATGGAGAGCTATTGCCATGATCATCGATGACGTGATGACCGACAAAATCACACTTCACGGCCTGGGGTTCGTACAGGTCCAGTTGCAGGGCGACCAGCGCCTGCATGTGTGGCACCCCGAGCTGCCACGTCGCAGCTGCTTCGAACACTCGGCCATCCACGACCACCGGTTCAGTTTCATCTCTCGTGTACTGGTGGGCGAGCAGATCAACCATCGATACACGCCACGGGAAGACGATAACGGCGAGTTCGTGCTGTACCTGCACGAAGGAAAGCGACAGGCCGGCGGCGGCAGGCCGTGGACGCCGGATGGTCGCGCGCAGATGGACCTGCAAGGGGTAGATCTGATCTACGCGGGCGGGCAGTACATGACCCCAGGCTACGACTATCACCGCACCGAGCCCGGAGGCGACGGTCGCGTGGCCACCGTCATGAAGAAGCTCTGCGAAGGCCAGGCCGGCGCCCACTCCACCTGCCGTTACGGCGTCCAGCCGGACACGGACTTCGATCGCTACCAATGGCCCGCCGCCCGACTCTGGGAAGTCGTGCGTGAAGTGCTGCTGACCTGACCACCAACCTGCCGCCACCGGCGGCGTGGAGACCATCCATGGCAAACGCCAGCGCGGCACCAGCCGCACGCATTCAGCCGCGCATCATCCGCGCCGGCGAAGCCCCGCATTACCTCGGCATGTGC
Organism: Pseudomonas sp. RW3S2; assembly: GCF_014268955.1. NCBI lineage: Bacteria > Pseudomonadati > Pseudomonadota > Gammaproteobacteria > Pseudomonadales > Pseudomonadaceae > Pseudomonas > Pseudomonas sp. RW3S2. Next base: position 121,950 of record NZ_JABWRM010000009.1, read on the forward strand.
CGATCCGAATTCAACAAGACCGTCAGGCCGCATGTGAGCGAATTCCCCATAGGAGAGCGCGGTATCGGCTTTGACCGCGAAGAACTGGACGCATGGGTGAACGACTACATCCAGGCCATGGCAATTGCGAAAGAAGGCGCTCAGGGACGACAATCACCCGGCAGCGAGCGCCCATCAGGAGATAAGGGATGGCGCGAAAGACAATCACAGGCCTTTCCCAAAGGAACGGCATCTGGCACATCGACAAGAGGATCAACGGCGAAAGACTTTACGAAAGCACTGGAACTTGTGACCGGGCGGAAGCGGAAAAGTACCTGATCCACCGGCTGGAGCAGATCCGGCAGCGCAAGGTGTACGGCGTTCGGCAGGTGCGAACCTTTCGGGAGGCGGCAACCAGGTACTTGCTCGAGCACAAGGACCAGCCGTCCATAAAGCTGACCGCCCTATGCTTGCAACAGCTGGACCCATACCTGGGCGATTTGCCGCTGACGCACATAGACGACCAGGCGCTGGCCCCGTTCATTCGGGACCGGCAGACGGACGAAGACTTGCCGAATGGGAAGGTGCGGAAGGCAGTCAGCAACAGGACGGTGAACATCGCGATTGAACGAGTAATTCGCGTGCTGTCGCTGGCTTGCCGGAAGTGGCGGGATGAAGAGCGCAGGCCCTGGCTCGACAGCATTCCGCTGCTGGCCAAGCTGGAGGAGAAGAGAGCCAGTCGAAAGCCATACCCGATGTCCTGGGATGAGCAATCGATTCTCTTCGGGGAGTTGCCGGACCACCTGCAGCGTATGGCCCTGTTCAAGGTGAACACGGGCTGCCGCGAGCAGGAGGTCTGCAAACTGAGGTGGGATTGGGAGATCTCGGTACCCGAACTGGGCACCACTGTTTTTCTGATACCTGCCGACTTCGGTGGCCGGCAAGAGAACTCAGGCGTGAAGAACCGGGACGAGCGCCTGGTGGTGCTTAACAGCGTGGCAAAGTCGATCATCGACGGGCAGCGAGGGATTAGCCGGGAATGGGTGTTCCCCTACAACGGCACCGGAATGCACAGGATGAATGACTCGGCCTGGAAGAAAGCGAGGGTGCGCGCGGCAAAGCTCTGGCAGGAGCAAAATCTGAGGCCGGCACACCCTGGGTTCGCTTCCATTCGCGTACATGATCTCAAACATACTTTCGGCAGGCGCCTGAAAGCAGCTGGTGTAACAGAGGAAGATCGGAAGTCGCTACTTGGCCACAAGAACGGCAGCGTGACCAGCCACTATTCTGGCGCGGAGCTGGGACAGTTGATAGAGGCGGCAAACAAAGTTTCAGCGACGGACTCGCGTGGGCCGGTGCTGACGATTCTGAAGAGGAGGCAGGCGTAAAAACCTGAGAAGTCACGCAAAAGTCACGCAAAGGAAAAAGGCCACCCCTTGCGGAAATGGCCTAAGTCCTTGGGATTATTGGTCGGGACGGAGTGATTCGAACACTCGACCCCTTGCACCCCATGCAAGTGCGCTACCGGGCTGCGCTACGCCCCGACTCTATTCTCAATACCGCTGAGAACGGTAAGAAATCTAACCTAACCTTTTGAATAATGGAAGCTTTTTTTTAAAAAAATCCACTCATCGCCAAGCAGGTCACTTCTTCAACACCACCAGCACATCCTCCAACTCCGCAATCATCTGCCGAATCAGCTGCTTGTACTGGGTCGTGTCATCCTTGGCCTCATCACTGGACATGCGCAAGCGCGCACCGCCGATGGTGAAGCCCTGGTCATACAGCAAGGCGCGGATCTGGCGGATCATCAACACGTCTTGACGCTGATAATACCGTCGGTTTCCGCGGCGCTTGACCGGGTTGAGCTGCGGGAACTCTTGTTCCCAGTAACGCAGCACATGCGGTTTTACCGCACAGAGCTCGCTGACTTCACCAATGGTGAAGTAGCGTTTGCCCGGAATGGGGGGCAGCTCGTCGTTATGGCTTGGTTCCAGCATAGGCCTCAACCCGGGCTTTCAGTTTCTGCCCTGGACGAAAGGTGACGACGCGCCGCGCGGTGATCGGGATCTCTTCCCCTGTCTTGGGGTTGCGGCCCGGCCGCTGGCGTTTGTCGCGAAGGTCGAAGTTGCCGAATCCGGACAACTTGACCTGCTCGTTCTCCTCAAGCGCGTGACGAATCTCTTCGAAAAACAACTCGACCAGCTCCTTGGCCTCGCGCTTGTTAAGCCCCAGCTCCTCGTACAGCCTTTCGGCCATCTCAGCTTTCGTCAGAGCACCCATGCCGTTATTTCCTTAACGTGGTGTTCAACCTTTGTTCGAGCGAGGTGAGGATATTTTGCAGGGTGGTGTTCACCTCATCGTCGTTAAGAGTGCGCGATGGATGCTGCCAGGTCAAGCCGACCGCGAGGCTTTTTCTATCAGGATCAATACCTTTACCCTGGTAGACATCAAACAGCCTGAGGTCTGTGAGCCATTCCCCTGCATTGTCACGAATTACTTCAAGCACGGCGCTCGACGCCACGTCACGCCCTGCGATCAACGCCAGGTCACGACGGGTTTCAGGGAACTTGGACAGTTCGCTGAATTTCGGCAAGCGGCCTTCGACTACTTCACCCAGCACCAGCTCGAAGACGAACACCGGACGTTCCAGGCCGAGGGTCTTGGCCAGCTCCGGGTGGATAGCGCCCAGGTAACCCACTTCCTTGCCGTCGCGCTCGATGCGGGCTGTCTGGCCGGGGTGCAGGGCTGGGTGCTTGCCTGCGCTGAAGGTAAAGTCGGCAAGCGCGCCGGAGTAACCCAGCAGGGCCTCCACGTCGGCCTTGACGTCGAAGAAGTCGACACTGTCACGGCCGTTGGCCCAGCCTTCCGGCAGGCGGCTGCCAGTGATCACGCCGGCGATCATCGGTTGCTGCTTGAGGTCGCCCAACTGGCCGACGAAGCGCAGGCCGCTTTCGAACAGGCGTACGCGGTCTTGCTGGCGGTTGAGGTTGTGCTGCATCGCCTTGACCAGGCCCGGCCACAGCGAGGCACGCATGGCGGCCATGTCGCTGGAGATGGGGTTGGCAAGCAGCAGTGGCTCGACACCCGGGGTGAACAGCTCGAACAGCTTCGGATCGATGAAGCTGTAGGTGATCGCTTCCTGATAGCCACGGGCAACCAGCAGACGACGCAAGGTCGGCAGTTCGCCGCGCGATTCCGAACGAGCCTTGGGGGCCAGGCGGGCTTGCGGGTAGCGGACCGGCAGGTTGTTGTAGCCGTACAGACGCGCCAGCTCTTCGATCAGGTCGACTTCGAGGCTGATGTCGAAGCGGTGGCTCGGGATCTCGACAGTCCACACCCCTGCCCCATTGGCGCTGGTTTTCAGCTCCAGGGCGTTGAGCAGTTGTTCGACCTGGGCCGGGGCCATGTCCATGCCGAGCATCTGGCTGACGCGTTCTGCGCGCAGGGTGACCGGGGCAACCTTGGGCAGGTGCTGCTCACTCACGGCTTCGACGATCGGGCCGGCTTCGCCGCCGACGATCTCGAGCACCAGGGCGGTAGCGCGCTCCATGGCTTCGCGAGCCAGTTGCGAGTCGACGCCGCGCTCGTAGCGGTGCGAGGCATCGGTGTGCAGGCCATAGGAGCGGGCCTTGCCAGCGACCGATACTGGCTCGAAGAAGGCGCTTTCCAGGAACAGGTCGCGGGTCTTCTCGGTGTTGACGCCGCTGTGTTCGCCACCCATGACGCCGGCGATGGCCAGGGCGCGAGTATGGTCGGCGATGACCAGGGTGTCGCTCCGCAGGGCGACTTCCTGACCATCGAGCAGGACGAGCTTCTCACCCTCCTCGGCCATGCGCACGCGGATGCCGCCGTTGATTTCAGCGAGGTCGAAGGCGTGCATAGGCTGGCCGAGTTCGAGCATCACGTAGTTGGTGATGTCGACGGCAGCGTCGATGCTGCGCACGTCGCTACGACGCAGGCGTTCGACCATCCACAGCGGGGTCGGCTTGCTCAGGTCGACGTTGCGGATGACACGGCCCAGGTAACGCGGGCAAGCAGCGGGGGCGCTGATTTCAACCGGGCGTACTTCGTCGTGGGCAGGCGCGACGGCCGGAACCACCGGACGGCTGACCGGGACGTCGTACAGTGCGCTGACATCGCGCGCCAGGCCCGCCACCGACAGACAGTCGCCGCGGTTGGGGGTCAGGCCGATTTCGATGCTAGCGTCGTCCAGATTGAGGTACTGGCGAATGTCTTCACCCACCGGTGCGTCGACTGCCAGCTCCAGAAGACCGTCGTTCTCTTCGCTGATCTGCAGCTCGGCGGCCGAGCACAGCATGCCGAAGGACTCGACACCGCGCAGCTTGGCCTTCTTGATCTTGAAGTCGCCGGGCAGTTCGGCGCCGATCATGGCAAACGGAATCTTGATGCCGGGACGTGCGTTGGGGGCGCCACAGACAACCTGGAAGGTTTCCTGGCCATTGCTGACCTGGCAGACGCGCAGCTTGTCGGCATCCGGGTGCTGTTCGGTGGCGAGGATCTCGCCCACCACGATGCCACTGAACTGGCCAGCCGCCGGGGTGACGCTGTCGACTTCCAGGCCGGCCATGGACAGGCGGGCGACCAGTTCGTCACGGGAGACTTGCGGGTTTACCCAACCGCGCAGCCACTGTTCACTGAATTTCATGCTGTTCTCCTGAAGATTGCGTCGAGGTGTGGCCTAGCGGAATTGCGCCAGGAACCGCAGGTCGTTGTCGAAGAACAGACGCAAATCGTTGACGCCATAGCGCAGCATGGCCAGGCGCTCGACACCCATGCCAAAGGCGAAGCCGGAGAATTCTTCCGGGTCGATACCGGACATGCGCAGTACGTTCGGGTGGACCATGCCGCAGCCCATCACTTCCAGCCAACCGGTCTGCTTGCACACGCGGCAGCCTTTGCCGGAGCACATCACGCACTCCATATCGACTTCGGCGGACGGCTCGGTGAAGGGGAAGAACGAAGGGCGGAAACGCACTGCCAGCTCTTTTTCGAAGAACACCCGCAGGAACTCTTCGATGGTGCCCTTGAGGTCGGCGAAGTTGATGTCGCGATCGACCAGCAGGCCTTCGATCTGGTGGAACATCGGCGAGTGGGTGATATCCGAGTCGCAGCGGTATACGCGGCCGGGGCAGACAATGCGGATCGGCGGCTGGGTGCTTTCCATGGTCCGCACCTGAACGGGCGAAGTATGGGTGCGCAGCAGCATGTTGGCATTGAAGTAGAAGGTGTCGTGCATCGCCCGGGCCGGGTGGTGGCCTGGGATGTTGAGCGCTTCGAAGTTGTGGTAGTCGTCTTCGACCTCTGGGCCTTCGGCGATGCCGTAGCCGATGTGGGTGAAGAACTGCTCGATGCGCTCGAGGGTACGGGTGATCGGGTGCAGGCCACCGGTGGCCTGGCCACGGCCTGGCAGGGTGACATCAATGCATTCGGCAGCCAGGCGAGCGTTCAGCTCAGCCTCTTCGAAGGCGGCCTTGCGTGCGTTGAGCACGTCAGTGACGCGTTCCTTGGCGTCGTTGATCAGCGCACCGACCTTGGGGCGCTCTTCGGCTGGCAGGTTGCCCAGGGTCTTCATCACCTGGGTCAGCTCGCCCTTCTTGCCGAGAAATTGGACCCGGATCTGTTCCAGGGTATTGATGTCTTCAGCGCGCTCCACGGCCTCTAGGGCTTGGGAGACCAGCGCGTCCAGGTTTTCCATGTACAGACTCCAGATACGAAAATAGGGGAAGAGCTTTGAAGGCTCTTCCCCTATCGATGACGTTTTACACCCACCGGCACAGGGTGCCGGCGGATGATTGTCGCGGGTACTTAAGCCAGGACGGCTTTAGCTTTCTCGACAATCGCAGCAAACGCCGCTTTTTCGTTCACTGCCAGGTCGGCCAGAACCTTGCGGTCGATTTCGATCGACGCCTTTTTCAGGCCAGCAATCAGACGGCTGTAGGACAGACCGTTGGTGCGGGCACCGGCGTTGATACGAGCGATCCACAGAGCGCGGAACTGACGCTTCTTCTGGCGACGGTCACGGTAGGCGTATTGGCCTGCCTTGATGACCGCTTGCTTGGCAACGCGGAATACGCGCGAGCGTGCACCGTAGTAGCCTTTAGCCAGTTTCAGAATTTTCTTGTGACGCTTACGAGCGATGACGCCACGCTTTACACGAGCCATGAGTAACTTCCTCTATCTTTGACCGAAATTAACGTACGCGCAGCATGCGCTCGACTTTTGCCACGTCAGACGGGTGCAGCAGGCTGGCACCGCGCAGTTGACGCTTACGCTTGGTCGACATTTTGGTCAGGATGTGGCTCTTGAAAGCGTGCTTGTGCTTGAAGCCGGAAGCGGTTTTCAGGAAACGCTTCGCAGCACCGCTCTTGGTTTTCATTTTTGGCATGTTGGAACTCCGCATTCGATAAAATTACACAATAATCATCAGGCCTGCCGTGCCCGGGAGATTACTTCTTCTTTTTGGGAGCGATGACCATCATAAGCTGGCGTCCTTCCATCTTAGGATGCTGTTCGACGGTCCCGTATTCGACGAGGTCGGTTTCGACCCGCTTCAACAGTTCCATACCCAGCTCCTGGTGGGCCATCTCACGGCCGCGGAATCTCAGAGAGATCTTGGCCTTGTCCCCATCGGTAAGGAAACGTACCAGGTTGCGTAGTTTTACCTGGTAATCCCCTTCTTCCGTCCCTGGACGAAACTTGATTTCTTTAATCTGGATCTGCTTCTGGTTCTTCTTCGCTTCGTTGGCCTGCTTCTTCTTCTCGAAGAGGTGCTTGCCGTAGTCCATCACCTTGCAAACAGGCGGGACAGCGTCAGCGGAGATTTCCACCAGATCCAGCTTCGCTTCATCAGCGATACGAAGCGCTTCATCAATCGAGACGATGCCAATCTGCTCGCCATCAGCGCCAATTAACCGAACCTCGCGTGCCGAGATATTCTCGTTGATCGGTGCCTTAGGTGCAGTTCGTTTATCGTTTCTCATTTCACGCTTAATAGTCATTACTCCGATTCTTGGCGACCACGCCGGGAAACCGCATGCGACAAGAGCTCAGCGAATTGCGCGACAGGCATGGAGCCCAGGTCTGCGCCTTCGCGAGTACGCACAGCGACGGTTTGCGTTTCGACTTCGCGGTCCCCTATAACCAAAAGGTACGGGACCCTCAGCAACGTATGCTCGCGGATTTTAAAGCCGATCTTCTCATTTCTCAAGTCGGACTTGGCACGGAAACCGCTTCCATTCAGCGTTTTTTCCACTTCGAGGGCGAAATCGGCCTGCTTGTCGGTGATATTCATGATCACCGCCTGGGTCGGCGCCAGCCACGCAGGGAACACACCAGCGTAGTGCTCGATCAGCATGCCGATGAAGCGCTCGAAGGAGCCGAGAATGGCGCGGTGCAGCATCACAGGACGCTTACGGGCGTTATCTTCGGCGATATAGCTGGCATCCAGACGCTCCGGAAGGTTCGGATCGTACTGCAGGGTACCGCACTGCCAGTTACGGCCGAGGCAGTCGCGCAGGGTGAACTCGATCTTCGGACCATAGAAGGCGCCCTCGCCCGGCTGGTATTCCCAGGCCAGGCCGGATTCGTTCAGGGCGTCGGCCAGCGCGCCTTCGGCGCGGTCCCACAGCTCTTCGGAACCGACACGCTTGGCCGGACGAGTGGACAGCTTCATGGCGACGTCGGTGAAGCCGAAGTCCTTGTACACGTCCAGGGTCAGCTTGATGAAATCAGCCGCTTCCTTTTTTACCTGCTCTTCGGTGCAGAAGATGTGCGCGTCGTCCTGCACGAAGCCGCGCACACGCATGATGCCGTGCAGGGCGCCGGACGGCTCGTTGCGGTGGCAGGCGCCGAATTCGGCCAGGCGCAGCGGCAGGTCACGGTATGACTTCAGGCCCTGGTTGAACACTTGCACGTGGCATGGGCAGTTCATCGGTTTTACCGCGTAGTCGCGGTTTTCCGACGAGGTGGTGAACATGTTCTCGGCATAGTTGGACCAGTGGCCGGAACGCTCCCAGAGGATGCGGTCGACGACCTGCGGGGTCTTGATCTCCTGGTAGCCATTCTCGCGCTGGACCTGGCGCATGTACTGCTCGAGTACCTGGTAGACGGTCCAGCCGTTGGCGTGCCAGAACACCATGCCCGGGGCTTCTTCCTGCAGGTGGAAGAGATCGAGCTGCTTGCCGATCTTGCGATGGTCGCGCTTTTCGGCCTCTTCGATGCGCTGGATATAGGCCGCCAGCTGCTTCTTGTCAGCCCAGGCGGTGCCATACACGCGCTGCAGCTGTTCGTTCTTGGCGTCGCCGCGCCAGTAGGCGCCAGACAGCTTGGTCAGCTTGAACGCCTTGAGGAAGCGGGTATTCGGCACGTGCGGGCCACGGCACATGTCGACGTATTCTTCGTGATAGTACAGGCCCATGGCCTGCTCGTCCGGCATGTCTTCGACCAGACGCAGCTTGTAGTCTTCGCCACGGGTGCTGAACACATCGATGACTTCGGCACGCGGGGTCATCTTCTTGATGACGTCGTAGTCCTTGTCGATCAGCTGGTGCATACGCTGTTCGATGGCAGTGAGGTCCTCGGGGGTGAAAGGACGCTCGTAGGCGATGTCGTAATAGAAGCCTTCGTCGATCACCGGGCCGATCACCATCTTGGCGGTCGGGTACAGCTGCTTCACCGCGTGGCCGATCAGGTGGGCGCACGAGTGACGGATGATCTCCAGTCCCTCTTCATCTTTGGGGGTGATGATCTGCAGGGTGGCGTCGTGTTCGATCAGGTCGCAGGCATCGACCAATTTGCCGTCGACCTTGCCGGCCAAGGTGGCCTTTGCCAGGCCTGCACCAATGGATGCGGCAACTTCAGCTACGGTTACGGCCTTGTCGAACGAACGTTGACTGCCATCGGGAAGAGTAATGGTGGGCATGGCGCCTCCTCTCCTAGTGGTGACCCCTACCAAAGGTCACGTGGGTTGGGATGAGCCAGTACAAGATCCGACCTGCCTTTCCCGGGGGAAAGCCTGCCTCACAGCGGCAGAAGCCTTTCGGCCTGTCAGGGGCGAACCAGAGTGACTGGAAAGATAACTTGCGCGCTGGACGTGAGCAGCTGCAAGCCGGGCATGCTAGCACGCGGCCTGCGCCTGACGCAGAAATATTTGGAATTTACGCCGGCGCGGTGAACTTGTACGGAAAAATTCCTATCAGACCCTCTGAAGCATCCTACTCTTGATGAGACCTAAACCAAGGAGTGTCTGGTTATGCGAGTTCAGTCTCTTCTGGCCGCGTGTGCCGCGAGCGTCCTGCTGCTGCCACTGGCCGCCAACGCAGGTAACTTCCCCGCCGGCAAGGAGCAGGCGTACATGTCTCAGTGCCAGCAAGTCGCGACCGGCCAGGGCGTGGACGCCGCGACGGCGAAGAAGCACTGCGATTGCGGCGCCCAAGCCATCAAAAAGAATTTCACCGACAAGGAGATCCAGGACCTCGACAGCAAGGACGGCGTCGACGCTGCGCTGATGCAGAAGGCTCAGACCGTAGTACAGGCCGCCTGCAAGCCAAAATGATGACCCGCCGAGCCGTACCGATCGCGCATTGTTTGCGCCAGATCAGTATCCGGCTAAGGTAAAGAGCGCTACATAAGCAGAATTAGACTATGATGTTGCCGGTGCTCCGTAGCCTCGGCCGCATTGCACCACTGAAAAACTAAATGTTCTGGAGATTCACCTCATGTCCAATCGCCAACAAGGCACCGTCAAATGGTTCAATGATGAGAAAGGCTACGGCTTCATCACCCCAGCAGGCGGCGGCGACGACCTGTTCGTACACTTCAAGGCCATCGAATCCGACGGCTTCAAGAGCCTGAAAGAAGGCCAGACTGTTTCCTTCGTAGCCGAAAAAGGCCAGAAGGGCATGCAGGCTGCTCAGGTTCGTCCGGAGTAATTCGGATACCGCAGTAAAAAAACCCGCCTTCACCGGCGGGTTTTTTATGGGCTCGAGCTACCTGGACAGGCCAGCCCTCACAGGCGATCAGCCACAGTTGGCGCGAATGACCTTGCCCTGCTCATCGACGTTCAGGTTCAAACGGTCGGAGCGGTATTCCAGGGTGACGACATCATGGGGCTTGAGGATCCGGGCGATCTGCGCGCCAGTTGCCTTGCGGGCCTGCTCCAGCAGCTCGGGCGTGCCCGGCTTGCCGACGGTGAAATCGGCGCCGCTGGCACTGCAACGGCCATCACCACCGGCGGGGGTCGCCGGCGCGGCGCTGCCGCCATCAGACGAGCCACCGGTGCTGCAACCAGCCAGGACGGCAGCCATCAGCAAGGTCGCCAGGGAAGCGCGGGTACGGAACATGAATCCTCCTAATCGATCTTGGGAACTGTCATATGCGACCGCTCCGCTTACAGTTTGTTGCAAAACCGCTCAAGTCTGCCTGATCTCGCCAGATGAGGCCAAAAGCAATCGTGACCGGATTTTGCACCGTGGCGATTGGTTAGGGCGAGCGGCCTGCTTATGCTTAAGTCGCAGCGCAACGGCTGCAAAGGCATGATTTACTTGGCAGACGTGGAGTGCGTCTCGCCTCCCCCGCGAACGCCAGGAGCCGGTGTTCGACCCCAGGCACCAGGCACAGTCGCGAGTACCCGCATGAACACCCACAGCATAGACGCCGACATCAAGGTCAAATGGGCCGAGGGCCAGAGTGCCTACAGCCCGGGCACTCCGGAAGAATTGTTGCTGATCGCCATCGACCTGCTGGTGCGCGATCGTGGCAGCGAGGCGGCGCGCAGCTTCATCGAACAGGTGTTCGAGCGCTACGCGCCGCACGACACTATTTCAATCGAGCCAGGCGCGCGCTGAGCAGGTCGAAGAAGCCCTGGGCGTCACCATTTTCGATCCACATCACGTTGGCCGGCTGCTTGAGCACGCCGTACCAGTCGGCGACAGTCTGGGCGAAGGTCGGGCCTTCGCGGCTGTCGACGGTCATGTGGATCTGCTTGCCACTGAACAGCTCGGGCTTGAGCAGGTAGGCGATGACGGTGGCGTCGTGTACCGGGCCACCGCTCATGCCGTACTTGTCCATGTCGTACTTGATGTAGGCGTTGAGGATGTCCACCACCTTCTTGCTGGCGTCGTTGCCGACAGCGGCGAGCTGCTTGAGACGTGCGTCGCTGGTGATGATCTTGTGGGTCACGTCCAGCGGCAGGTACGTCAGCTTGACGCCGCTGGCCAGCACCACTTCGGCAGCGTGCGGATCGGCGTAGAGGTTGAACTCGGCCACCGGGGTGATATTGCCGCCATTGAAGTGGGCGCCACCCATGATCACCACTTCCTTGATGCCCTTGACGATTTCCGGCTTCTGGATCAGCGCCAGGGCCAGGTTGGTCTGCGGGCCGAGCATGGCGATGGTGATGCTGTGGGGCTCGGCGGCATCGAGGGTGTCGACCAGATACTGCACGGCGTTGCCTTTGGCCAGAGGCTGCTTGGGCTCATGCACCGCGACACCCGTCAAGCCTTCCTCGCCATGGACATCGGCGGCGTAGATCGGCGCACGCACCAGTGGGCGCCCTGCCCCGGCGTATACCGGAATGTCTTCACGACCGGCCCATTCGCGCGCCAGGCGCGCGTTGCGGGAGGTCTTGTCGAGGCGCACATTGCCGGCGACGGTGGTGATGGCGCGGATCTTCAGCTCCTCGGGCGAAGCCATGGCCAGGAACAAGGCCACGACATCGTCGGCGCCGGGGTCAGTGTCGATGATCAGGTCACGCGGGGCGGCGAATGCACTGGCAGCAGCCATCGTGGACATAAGCACGACTCCTTGTAGCAAACGTTTGGCTTTGTTGATCAACATCCCGCTTCACTCCTTTGCTTTTATTGTTTGGTCTGTTTCAGAGGGCGCGTCACGCGATAGGCCGGCACATCCGCCGACTACCTCAGAACGTGACGCCCGCAATCAACGCAATATTGCTGTAGGGCTTGCATTCCCCCGTGCGAATCACCGCCCGCGCCCGTCGGCTCAGGGCCTTGAATTCATCATGGGGCATACGCTCGCGCTCACCGAGCAAGCCCAGTGCATGTTGCTCCTCGACACCCACCAGCCCAGGCGGTGCGGCACTGAAAATCTCGTCGGCCAACACATGCCGCTCCACCTGCATTTCGCTGAGCACCACGCGCAGAACGCTGGCAAAGTCCGGAATGCCCGGCGTCAATGCCAGGTCGATCAGCTCCACACCTGGCGGCACCGGCAGGCCGGCATCGCCGATCACCAGGATGTCGCCATGCCCCAGACCGGCAATGGTGCGCGAGAGGGCGATATTGAGCAGTGCGGTCTTCTTCATGGCGCCAACTCCTTGAGGAAGGGAATGGATGGCTGCGCCCCCGCGCGGGTGACCGAGATGGCCGCAGCCCGCTGGCCACGCACGATCGCCTCGCCCTCCTGCAGCCCGCAGGCAAGCCCCGCAGCGAAGCCGCCGACGAAGGTGTCGCCTGCCGCCGTAGTGTCCAGTGGCTTGACCTTGGTTGCCGGGAAATGACGGCTGCCGCCCTCACTGACGAACAGCGCCCCTTCGGCACCCAGGGTGACGATGACCTTGCTCGCACCCCATTCGCGCAGACGCTCGGCGGCGCAGCGAGCACTGTCGATATCGCTCACCGACAGGCCGGTCAAGGCCTCGGCCTCGCTCTCGTTGGGGATCAGGTAGTCGATATGGGCGAACCACTCCCGCGGCAGTGGGCCCGTTGCCGGGGCCGGGTTGAGGATGACCGTCTTGCCCAGCTCGCGACCGCGGGCCAGCGTCCACTCCACAGTGGCAGGCGGCACTTCGAGCTGGCAGATGATCACCTCGGCGTTGTGCAGCAACGCATCGAAGCGCTGCACCGACTCGGGGGTCAGCAGCCCATTGCCGCCCGGGATGATGACGATGGCGTTCTGGCTGGTGGCATCCACCACGATCAGCGCCACACCGCTGGATACGCCTGCACAGACGCTCACGGCCTGGCAATCGATCTTTTCTGCCTCCAGCGCCTGGCGCAATTGCTGGCCATAGGCGTCATCGCCTACATTGCCGACCATGGCCACGCTCGCCCCCAGGCGCGCGGCAGCAACGGCCTGATTGGCACCCTTGCCACCGGGTACGGTGAAGAAACTGTCGCCGGCGAGGGTTTCGCCGCCACGCGGCAGACGCTCGGCACGGGCCACCAGGTCCATGTTGAGGCTGCCGACCACTACGACCTTGGCATGCATGGGTCTTCCTTAGCGGTAATCATTGAACAGGTCCGGGCGCGGCCCGGTGGATTCGCGCAGCACGATACGCGGCGCGACGATACGTTGCTGCGCCGCATCGCGACGCGGTGTGGCGATGCGCGACAGCAGCAACTGCGCGGCGCTGTCGCCCAGCTCGCGGATCGACTGGCCGACAGTGGTCAGCGGCGGATACACATAGCGGCTCAGCTCGATGTCGTCGAAACCGATCACCGATAGCTGGCCAGGGACGTCGATATTGCGCTCGGCCGCAGCGCGCAACACGCCGAAACCGATCATGTCGTTGCCAGCGAAAATCGCCGTCGGCGGCTCATCCTCGAGCAACTGTGCGGCCGCTGCGTGGCCACCGGGGCTGGTAAAGTCGCTGTGCAGCACGCGATTGTCCGCCACGTTCAGCCCGGCCTCGGCCATGGCACGACGAAAACCGCTCACGCGCAGTTGGCTGACGCCGGTCTCGGCCGGGCCGCCGATGCAGGCGATGTCGGTATGGCCAAGTTCAAGCAGGTGGCGCGTGGCCAGATAGGCCCCCAGCTCGTGATCGATACGCACAAGGTCGGCATCGACGCCTTCCAAGGCCCGGTCGACGATGACCATTGGCGTGCGCACGGCAGCCAGGCTCTCGAGCAGGTCACGGTCCTCGCCCACCGAGGCGACGATCAGGCCATCGATGCGTTTTTCCAGCAGCACCCGCAGGTAGCTGCGCTGCTTCTTCGGATCATCGTCCGAGTTGCACAGGATCACGCAATAACCGTTGCGCTCGCAGCCGTCCTCGATACCGCGAGCCAGCTCGGCGAAGTAAGGGTTGACGCTGCTGGGCACCAGCAGGCCAATGGTCGCGGTGCTGCGCGCCTTGAGCGAGCGCGCCACGGCACTGGGCACGTAGTCCAGCTCGGCGATGGCGGCCTCGACCTTCAGGCGCACGTGTTCACTGACCGGGCGGGTCTTGTTCAGTACATGGGACACGGTGGTGTAGGAAATACCCGCCAGTGCCGCGACGTCTTTGATGGTTGCCATGGGTCAGTTCCGCCGGGTCGCGCGTCGGCTGCGGTAGGTGTCGAGGACCACGGCGATGACGATCACAGCGCCCGTGATGATACGCTTGGTTGGCTCGGAAGCGCCGATCTGCGCCAAGCCTGCGGCCAGCACGGAAATGATCAGCACACCGAAGAAGGTGCTGATGATCGAGCCTCGCCCACCCATCAGGCTGGTGCCGCCGATCACCACGGCGGCAATCACCTGCAACTCAAGGCCAGAACCGGCGTTCGGATCTGCAGCTTCAAGGCGCGAGATCTGGAACAGCGCGGCCAGCCCCGCCAGCAGGCCCATCAAGGCAAAGACCCCGATCTTGTACGGACGCGGATCGATACCTGCCAGGCGCACGGCCTCTTCATTGGTGCCGATGCCGATCAGGTAGCGACCGAACACCGTGCGGGTCAGTACCAGCTGGGCGAGGATGATCACCAGCAAGGCAATGATGAAGGCCGGAGAAATACCGAAAGCGATCGGGTTGGAGAACCAGGAGAACGCGTCGCCAATGTAGGCGGTGCGCGAATTGGTGAACTGGTAGGCCAGGCCACGGGCCATTTCCAGCACGCCAAGCGAGACGATGAACGACGGAATGCGCCAGGCCACGGTCACCGCGCCAGTGATGCTGCCGGCCAGGGCGGCAATGGCCATGCCCAACAGCGCGGCAGGCAATACGCTCCAGCCCCAGCCGAGGATGGCGACGCTGACGGTCGAGGCAGCCAGCGCAAGCACCGAACCGACTGACAGGTCGATGCCACCGATGATCAGCACGAAGGTCATGCCGACGGCCAGCACCATCAGGTCAGGGATCTGGTTGGCCAAGGTGCTGAAGGTGGCATAAGAGAGGAAGTGGCTGCTCAGGAACGAGAACAGCACGATCATCGCCAGCAAGGCACCGGCCAGCCCCAGGTAGGTGCCCAGGCCGAAATAGGTGCCGCTGCGGCGTACCGGCGTACCGGCGGAGTCGAGGGTGGGAGTCTTCATGCGTCCATCCTGGGAGCTGCGTCGTGCAGCAATGCGTCACGTTTCTGGTAACCGGCGAAGGCAGCGGCAAGGATCTGGTCCTGGCTCCAGCCATCACGGTCGAAGGTCTCGATCAGTTGGCCAGCGGAAAGCACGGCGATGCGGTCGCAGATCAGCATCAGCTCGCGCAGGTCGCTGGACACCACCACCAGGGCCTTGCCCTGGCGGGCGAGTTCGGCCAGCAACCCGTAGATATCGAACTTGGCGCCAACATCGATGCCGCGGGTGGGCTCATCGAACATCAGCACCTGGCAGTCGCGCTCCAACCAGCGACCGATCACCACCTTCTGCTGGTTGCCACCGGACAGCTCACCGACCGCCTGGGCGGGGCTCGCGCTGCGGATACGCATGGCGCTGATCTGCCGCTCGGCAAGCTGGCGCTCGGCGTGGGGGTCGAGCACTCCAGCGCGGGAGACCGCGCCGAGGTTACCCAAGGCGACGTTGGCGCTGATCGAGTGCGGCAACAACAGGCCTTCGCCCTTGCGGTCTTCAGTGATCAGGGCAATGCCGGCACGCACGGCAGCCTTGGGCGAATCGATGTTGACCGGTTGTAGCGGGCGCCCCAGCTGAATGCTGCCGCTGTCGGCGCGATCAGCACCATAGATCAGCCGCAACAACTCGGTACGCCCGGCGCCAATCAGCCCGGAAATACCGAAGATCTCCCCTGCCCTGACCTCGAACGACACATCGCGCACCTTGTCGCCACGGGTCATGTGCTCCACCTTGAGCAGCGGTGCGCCGATTTCGCGGCGACCAAGGTCGATGTGCTCGCCGACTTCGCGCCCCACCATCAGATTGACCAGTTCGTTGCTGCTGTAGCGAGCGATCGGCTCGGCGCACACCAGCTTGCCGTCGCGCAGCACGGCAATACGCTGCGATACGCGCTGCAGCTCTTCGAGCCGGTGCGAGATATAGACGATGGCCACACCCCGCTGACGCAGGCGCTCGATCTGCGTGAACAACAGCCCCACCTCGCGCGCAGTGAGCATCGCGGTGGGCTCGTCGAAGATCAGCACATGGCAGTCGCCGATCAGGTTGCGGGCGATTTCGACCATTTGCTGATGACCGATGCCCAGCTCGCCGACCGGGGTGTCCGGATCGATGGCGTCCAGCCCGACCTGGGCCATGGCCGCGGTCGCCAACTGGCGCAGGCGTTTCTGACTGATCCAGCCGGCATGGCTGGGCAGGTTGTCGAGAAACAGGTTCTCGGCAACAGTGAGCGTGGGCAGCAGGTTGAGTTCCTGCATCACCATGCGCACACCGAGGCGCTCGGCCTCGCTGCGACTGCCAGGGCTATAGGGCTGGCCGCGGTAGGTCATCTGCCCGGTGGTGGGGGTTTCCAGGCCACTGATGAGCTTGGACAAGGTGCTCTTGCCGGCGCCGTTCTCGCCGGTCAAAGCGAGCACCTCGCCGCCGCGCAGGTCTAGCGTGACATCACCGAGCACGGGCTGGGCGTACGTCTTGCCCAGGCCGGTGACACTGAGCACGGATTCATGGGCCGACATGGCCACCTCTCTCATGGAACGAGCTGCAACTGCTTGAACTGGCGCTGACTCTGCGTAAGCGGCGAACCACCACTGCCATCGGACTCAGCGCACTGTCAGCATCACTTGGTGATCAGTTCTACCGGTGTCTGGATGACATTGTCGGCATCGACATCAGGCTTCTCGCCCTTGACCATCTTCAGCGCCGCCTGGATACCGAACACAGCCTGCTGGCTGGCGGCCTGGTCGAGCGTGGCGAGCACGCGGCCATCCTTGAGCATCGGTTTGATGGCGTTGATGTTGTCGTAACCGACTACCTGCACCTGGCCAGTCTTGCCAGCGGCACGCACGGCCGAGACAGCGCCCAGGGCCATGCTGTCGTTACCCGCCAGCAGCGCCTTGAGGTCGGGGTATTCGTTGAGCATCGAGGCGGCAACGGCGTTGCCCTTGTCGATCTCCCAGTTGCCGGACTGCACCGAGACGATTTTCATCTGCGCGGCTTCCATCGCATCCTTGAAGCCGGCGGTGCGCTGCTGGGCGTTGGTGGTGGTCGGCACACCTTCGATGATGCCAACCTGATCGCCAGCCTTGAGCTTCTCTTTCGCCAGGTAGTCGCCGACCAGACGCGCGCCCTTGCGGTTGTCAGGGCCAACGAACGGCACGCTGATGCCTTTGCTCTTGAGCACTTCGGGGTCGAGACGGTTGTCGATGTTGACGACAGTGATGCCGGCATCCATGGCTTTCTTGATCACAGGGACCAAGGCCTTGGAGTCGGCCGGCGCGATGATCAGGGCGTTGGCGCCGGTGGCGATCATCTGCTCGACGATGCGGATCTGGTTGCCAGTGTCGGTTTCGTCCTTGATGCCGTTGGCGACCAGGTCGAATTCATTCGGATGTTCTTTCTGGTAGGCCTTGGCGCCATCTTCCATGGTGCGGAAGAATTCGTTGGCCAGCGATTTCATGACCAGTGCGACCTTGGGCTTGTCCTCGGCATGGGCCTGGGACAGCGGAATGGCGAGAGACAGGGAGGAGAGAACGGCAATAGCCAGCAGACGACCGGGGAACGGCAGCTTCATGGGATTAACTCCGAATCTTGTGATTTTTATCGGACCGCAAACGTTTGCGCTGCCTTACTATGGGAACAGGAACAGGTTTTGTCAAATGACTTTCCGGCGTTCCAGGCCCGGTCGTGCTACTCGGAGATTATCCGGCAAATAGTCGGAAAACCGAATAGCCCTTGTAGGGATTGTTCGGGTTTCCGAATAGCAAAACACCTGCCACCCTCTTCTTGGACAAGCCCATCCCTCCACTGGCAACGCCATGCTTGCGCTCTCCACACACGGATGGGAGCGGGCTTGCTCGCGAAAAATCCGACTCAACTCGTCCCGCACCTCGCGGCTACTGCACCCTTGGTACGGAACCTGCCTACAACCTGTTGCGAACAAACATCTCATTTGGAAGAGAGAAGAAAAAATAATGAACACCGCACTGAAAACCTTCGCGCCGGGCGCCCTCGCCCTGCTGCTTGCACTGCCGATGGCCGTTTCCGCCAAGGAAGCCGAACAACAGCAGAAGCTCGCCAATGTGGTCATCCTCGCCACCGGCGGCACCATTGCTGGCGCCGGCGCCAGCGCCGCCAACAGCGCGACCTACCAAGCTGCCAAGCTGGGCATCGACAAGCTGATTGCCGGCGTGCCGGAACTGGCCGACATTGCCAATGTGCGCGGCGAACAGGTGATGCAGATCGCCTCCGAGAGCATCAGCAACGACCACAGGTTTGACTGATACGGACGGACTGGCCTGTAGCCCATCAAACATGCGGGCTTGAGCGAAAAACCGCAATGTCCGTACCGTCCCAATTTATCTGCTCTGTGGACTACTGCCGGGCCCTACGGTCGAGCCGATCGTGTTCAGTTAGCCGCTAAACAAACATGCCATGCTGAACAAAAAGCGGCACAAAGCCGGAAAATACTCTGGCCTCATACAAACTTCACCGCACCAGAAGCTCTATCTCAGTCCGATAATCACTCGGCATCACGTGCGCGTTGCAGGAATTTTTGACGGACACGCTGATCGAATATAGCCACGTTGGATGGTCCTTCGAGGCCTTCAAGCTGGAAGCTTTTCTCCACTAAAACCTGTTGAAGATTCAGAACTTTAGACTGGGCCGCATCCCTTTCAGCGCTCAAGCCTAAGCAACGCGCACGCAGGGACTTATTTTCTGCTCTCGCGGATGCTAGCTGCGCACTCAGAGAACGATCTCTGCGTTCCAGAGTGGAACCGACATTTTCATTATGAAATTCAACTTCAGACACAAACGTGGGATAACGAGACCTTTTAAGCGCGGATGGATCCCGGCCCGCCTCTCGCGCTATATTGGCTAAAGTCGTAGCGGATTTTTTGTCAATCCTTAAAGCTTTACCTTCAACAAGTCGCTTAAACGCTTTTCTGTACTCATCTTCAGCACTTTCTTTCATTTTATCACTCCACCATGACGACGTTAATCAAACGCTGTGTAAAATTATGCTGCGCCAACAATGCATCCCTTCGAGGCCCATCCCCAGAAGCGGATTCCAATTGTGATTCCAGCCAGTTATTTACTCGCTTGACCACTGGCAAATTTTCCTTGGAAGCAAGACCTGAGACGCATTGATTACAAGCAAGCACATAATCCGCACTTCCGTATTCGCAAGGTTCCGTATTGAGGCAAACACCGAGTATGGTTTCCTTTACAACTGTTACTCCCTTTCGAGCTTGCGCGATTAACTGGTTCAAGCTCTTCTCCTCGAAAAAGCTGACCGCACGCTCTTTATGCAAAGGACTGATAAGAGAAACAAACTTCGGACCTCTTAGCTCTAGTGCTTTTTTGGCCATGCCCTCGTAGGCAGCGCTAATATATTCATCCCGGGCTTTCGAGCTAAACGCCAAACCTGAAGAGTTTCGACCGTAATACATAGACATCATTAGATACAGGTGTTTCAGTTGATACTGAAGGGATTGCGGAGATACCATTTGAGAAAGACAAGCATTGACCATGAGTGTTCTTCGGAACTGATGAAATCCAAAAGTCCAGGGTTTGCCTACAGCGTACCTCTCAACGTCCAAGTCAGGGTTAGCTTTCACAGCTTCATCAAAATCTTGATGGGTAATCAGCAACTCTTCACGCCCAAACAATGACGGACACTGCGAACCAATCATCGTTGCGCCTATATTCTTTCTTAAGCTAGTGGCGGTTACAACAGCTTCGGCGTGACCTTTGGACCAGGGCTCATATGCACGAAGTATCAAGTACGGATTATCGACCTCATCTTCATCATGACAAACGCCTAAGGCAATCGCCACCTTCATCCTCAATCGAGCAATGGATGCCATTGCCGTAACTACATCTAAGGTATCTATGCAAGTGATCCATCTTGCATCATCATCCTTGATAGTTTTGGTGGTCTCACCTCGCAAAAAAAATACTGAATTCCCCTCCAGCTCGACAGCATCAAAGCAATCGATCCTCAGGTTATTGATTTCTTCCCTCCGCATAGCAGTCAAGCTCGCAATGCAGGTAGCACCAATCAAAGTCACCGCATTAAAAAATGACGAAAGAGTGAGCAAGGTGATTTTTTCAGTTTTCCGCGACGCGCGAAACATCCACTTAGCCAATACATCCTTAACCCCATACCTCTCAGACACTTCCTCAAACGACCCACTATAGGTTCGTCCTTTAACACTAGCCATCTTTCGGGAAAAGGGACTCAATAATTTTTCTTCCCGCCCCCAGGTGGGATTATTGACTTGATAGGACCTCCAGACATAGTCAAACAAGCTTTCAAATGAGTCTGCTAGACTATTGTAATCCTTCATCAACTCCAACGACCGAGTCAAATGGAGATTGGAGATGCGCGAAGGTATGTAAGGCGTCTGTGTTGATGTATGCTTCCTGCTTGCACAAATCAACTCATATATCTGGGCAGGATTTAGGACTTTGAAACCGAGTAGGCCTTCATATTCATATATAGCACGAAATATAGAAACGTAATTTATCGCACTCTTAGAAATCTCTCCTATAAATTCTGAAACCAAATGAGGATACCTGAAAAACTCCGAAACAGAAATGTTTTTCGAGGAGCAAAACCTGAATATCCTCTTGACGTTATTATAACGGGACTGAAGGGTCGATGGCTCAATCTTCTCTGGCGTAACCCACATGATTAAAATCATAATCAAGCGGAACAGGTACGACTCTCCCTCGCACAACCAGCTAGGATTTTTATTCGTACTCTTCAATCCAAAACTGAACGCATAGACTTTCCCAAGCCATTCGTGCATCGGCCATCTATCATCACCAAATCTCGCTAGAATTACACCATTTTTATCGATACATACGGGAAAGTCATCTGGAGGAGGAAACACAGATAACTGGCTATTCAGAGAATTAATTGGAGGGTTCTCCATTCTCACATTCGAATCCATAAGCTCAACCATTAAATCGAACCTCTATTAAACCTCGGTAGCTTTCATGGAAATTTCTTTCCAGCATTCTAAACTCAGCTTCTTCTTTCCACGCCTTGCACTGCTCATCTTGGCTGGAAAAAGCCTCTATGATTTTATCGATACGATCCACAACAACCTTCTGAGGTGAGCTAATGATATCCATATTAATGGGAATTAACTTAAACTCAGAATATTTTAGATATCGAAAAGTCACTAACGACCAGATATAATCAAGTGACTTCTTGCCTTGATAGTAGACACAAAAGAGGCACCCTGTAGGATTCAAACAGTCAGGAGCAATCGGGCTACCCTCCAGCGGTTCGGCACTTCGAGGCGTGCACTCGCCATCAAGCACGGATTCCCTTGATAACTTTCTTTTAGAAAAAAAATTCGACCACTCACCAAATGCTATTTCTTGACTTGGAGCCGAATAGACCTCTACCAAGGTTCGCTTGGAGTGCTGAGCCTCACTCGCAACAAAATCAGGATCATGTGTTTCTCTAAGCATCCAGTTGACACGCGTTTTCCGCAAAGAATTTGCTGCCAAGCACTTTCTCTGAGCGCTTTTCATGAACTTACTAAAAGTCCCTTGCCTGTATTTCCCAGCCCGCTTACCCTCCCTGGAACGAAAAGGGAAAAGGTATTTAGGGCCATTAGGGTAAACCTCTCGCAAAAAGCGCAGATATTTTAGAAAGTGATCCTTATACTCAGCATAAACAATAATCTCAACATCACTTTGTTTCCTGGGCTTGTAAGCCTCTATTCTGCATCCACCTTCAATCGTTGTGCAGCGGTAATCTTCATACGGCAAATTATAAGCAGTTGAAACATTGAAACCTGTTTGGGACAGAAACAAGTTAAACTCTGCATGAACTCTCAAATTGACAATATCAGCGCGAGAACGAATATCACCAGCTACACGCCTCTTTTCCCTTTCGCGCTCCAACCTTCTCACTGCATTTGGACAGCGCGCAGATTCTTTACGGCCCTGAGCCTTATTTTTACGCCTGGCGGGATTGTGCAAAACACCCCAACACTCATAACTGCCTCCATCCGAAAAATTAACGGCTAATGGTAATTCACCGAAGCAGGATTCAGCGCTAAATGACTCAATCACATCCAACAGATCAGCACCAAATTGAAACCCTTCACTCGAGCTGCTCTTATCTACCTTTAAGCGACCTAGCAACCCCCTGCGCCTCAGCTCCGAATAATCAAAAGCCGACCTTACAATTCCAGGGGGAAGCTCCAATGCCCCATTGATGGAACTAAGGATACTCTTGTCTTGCGTGTACGCTGTTTCAGCGGAAATAGAGCAAACCCCTTTCAGAACTTGCTCCCAGCGGCCTTGACTATAGGACTCAAAGCACCGTACGATATTGTCCACCGACAGGTCCACACCTAACCTGTCATATTCAACATACAGCTGCCTCAAGCAATACACATCATCGAAAATGGTGCCTCGAACTTTATCCCTGAACTGTCTTTCAATATATCCATGAAACAGACTTACTAAATGCAACCTTTCCAGCCTTGGAAATCCTAGATCCCCAGCAGCTAACAATCTATTCATAGAGTTCTGATTGGCTGCCGCTCCTCCAACATAAAGCAGATAGCGGAAGCTTGTCATAGGCCTATTACCGGTCAGGTCACAGTGCTCAAAACCGAGTTCTTGCTCAGACTTAGTCAAAATCACCACTTCCTCCTCAGTTCCTCACACTTGCGAAAATACACACTCGACCATTTCGCTCGTTCTTTGTGATTTTGCACATACCGGATATATGTCATTGTAGTTTTTTCTGACTTGTGCAGCATTAACCCCCTTAGAACACCAATAACAGAATTAAGCTGAGCATTAGGCTGCTTGAGGTTCTCCACCACAAAGTTTGTTCCAAACGTCGCCCTAGTCTCATGAAATTTAAACCGAAGGGATACACCACGACAAAGCGCTACGGCTCTGACTCGTGAAATTTCATCATTTACTGTGCTACTGCGATCTTTGCCCGGCCTACAATAAGATCGGCCATTCTTATTGATGAAAATCAGATTCTCGGCTCCTTTTGTTTCCACTTTCGCAGCGCGCAGCAACCTTCTGGGGGATTTCACGTACGAGATGAGCATGTCGTAAACAACAGCTGGAACCGAAACCTCGCCAGTCACTCCACCCTTGGTAGCTACAGGTGCATATCTTACAGCCGGGCCCACCGATAATGAGTAATAGCTCCCATCCTCCGAAAGCTTCGCGTGTTTCAGTGTCAACAATTTTAAATCACAAATCGTACCCAGTCTCATTCCGGTATAAAATCCGAGAATTAGCATCAGGTATACTTCGGGCGAACAGTGTTCATATGCAATATCTAGCACAAGCGCTTGATTTTCATAACCAAGAGGAATTAAACCATCCTCCACTTTGAGCATACTGTCTTTACTGCCTCTGACCTTCAGTTGCTCTTTACTAACCGCCAACGTACGCTCCAAGCCCGAGATATTTGCGACTTGCGATACTTGAGTTACGTCCTCGAAGATATCAGGAGAAATCGTTAGCAGATGGTAATCCACTACTGCTTTGTATAATCTAATTACTGCTTTGCTTCGCCCTTTAGCAGAGCTTAAAGAAATATCTCCAGCTTTTCTTAGCGCCTGTAACTCGCTGTGATACTGGAATAAACAGCGACGATCCTGAATCAAGGGAAATGACAGCCATGAAATTTTTTCCCTCTCTAAAAAAGCCATGTAATGCCTTAAGCAGTAGGCTAAACTAACTAGTGTTGCCAAATCCATCCCGCCATGCACTACTTGCATGGTGAAAGTACTGAGCCAAAAATTACCAACATCCCATGGTGAGCCGTCCGACCAGTAAAGCTGCGGGAAGCCATAAATGACCTTATCTACACCCGAGGGGTCTTTATGAGCAATCTCGTTTACCTCGCCATCATTACAATAGACGACTGCCGGCTTGTAGTTAATGAATCTAACGACTGCCATTATTCTGCCCCGAGCATTAAGCGATGTCGAAAATAGAAGCATGTCCGTCAGCAACTGTCCAGCACTTGACCGATCAAGACTCGATTACAAAATCAACAAAAAACTGTCAAATCGACAATTAATTAACGGCATGTCAACGCAGCAAACTCGCACAAAAAATTAAGCACCCGAAAAACTTAGGATTTTTTTGTTCGACTATTTTTCAAACTTGAATTTCTTGTCACAGTGTCAATGGGGCTTACTCAATGACCGTCTGAAAAAAGCCAAAAAAATTTGTAACAAGCCCCTCCTCACTCCTGCATTAACTGCCAACCCTGGCTTGAAAACTGGCCCTGAGCAGTATCTCGAAGGGTACCGCCCTCCCTGGTTACTGACCTTTTCGGGCTAGGCGGTACTCGATTCGCCCAAGGTTGACGCACGGTAGTCATAGGCTGCCCGGCCAGAGCAAGTGAAAATCAAGCCTCCCATAGAGATAACAAGCGAGACTCTGAACCTCGCCGCTGAGCCATGCCATCAGAAAGCCACTTGTTGTAAGATCACCTGATGGTCTAAAACGGAGATCGGCTTAACCGGACCGCCCACGCCTCCCATCAGACCTTTGTCAAAGTGTGATTAAGGTTAAGCAGACGCTCGAAACGATTGCATACAAGGAGTTGATTGATGGTAAAAAGGTTAGTAGATGTGAAATTTGATGGGGAGTGGATAGATATCACTCCCTCGGAAGTAAGCTCTGCGATCAGAAATTACTACACTGTGATCATTGGGAAGAACGGCATCGGTAAAAGCCGGCTACTAGCAGATTTAGTTAGGGCAGGAAGCGTAAGACGCGACTTCAAAAGAATTATTGGAATTTCCACCAGCCCTTTTGATAAATTCCCTAGCGCTAAACGCCCAAGTTTGATTATAAGTCCCTCATACCGTTACGTTGGCATGCGCACTGAGAGCATTTACCAATCATCGTCTTCGGTATCGCTAATTTCTTCTGCTGCAAAGGGGCTGCTTGAAAAGCTATCAAAGACTGAAGGCAGCCATGATCTAAACGCGGTTTTTCAGTCTTTGCAATTTGAACCATCGGCAGATTTTTTACTGAAGCCTAGCTACTTGAGGTCGAAACGTAAAGAGTCTCAGGTGGCGCTCATTGAGGGTAGCAGCCTAGCAATAGAGCTACGCCGACTCGAACGTGAACATGACATTCACGTGGATGAAAGGTATTTCGAGCTTTTACAGAATCTATCGCTCGGTCGAAGGCTAGAGGTTCTCGATTCGATGGTGAAGGTCGGTGAGGTACTCACCTCAAAACGTGCCATTGAGTTGAATGCAAATTTCGCAGCGTCTACGCTTTCTGTTGACGGTCAACCTACGAGCACTTCCACCATACGAGCGATCTTGGTTCTTATGGAAGTGGGGCTGGTTCGCCTTATTGACCTTGTTCTGGAGAAACAAGGTTTTGGACAGCTTTCGCTAAAGAAGGCCAGCTCAGGCGAGCAATGCCTATTAGTACTCATTCTCGGCATCGCTGGTCACATCTGTGACGAGTCGTTAGTTTTGATAGATGAGCCGGAAATCAGTCTGCATCCAAGATGGCAGGAAGAATTTATGGAACTGTTGATAAATTCTTTCGCTGGGTACAGGGATTGCCAGTTTGTTATCGCCACTCATTCCCCTCAAATCATAGCTAGGCTCCGAGGTGAGGGCTGCTACATAGTGTCTCTTACTCGCGGCGAGCTTTATGACGCTACTGACTTCCACGACAAGTCAGCCGATTTCCAGCTGGCAGAGCTTTTTGATGCCCCTGGCATCATGAACGAGTACATCTCACGGCTGGCCTTCAACCTGCTGGCAAAGGTGAAGCACAGCAAATCCTTGGATGACACATCTCGTGACGACCTGAAAAGGCTGCTGAAATTCGACGAGCAGCTCGAAAGCAAAGATCCAGTGAAGGAGCTGATCCGCTCTGTTGCCATGCTGTGTGAAACCTATGCCGATGATCACTAATCCCGTGGTGTTAAGTGAGGCAGCTCTAGACCTAATTGAGGCGAAGAAACGCTCTGCTGATTTCTCGCACACCAGCTGGGGGGATGACGATCTACAGCCGGTACGCAGGGAGATCCGGGAGCATTACAGGAACGTGCAGCGCTTGGTGTGTGCTTACTGCCAAGGGCCTGTATGTACCCGTTCAGCCGCCGGATCTCCAATCGAACACATTGTGCCGAAATCCCAGCACTTGGCCTTCATGTTTGAGCCCAAAAACCTGTGTGTGGTGTGCGCAGACTGCAACGAGTACAAATCGAACCACGAAGCGCTTGTCGATCCGGTTTTGAGAGCGCCACGGGTCAATTACCCAGAGAACTCACAGCTGTATCGCATCGTGCATCCACACCTCGATACCTATGGCGAGCACATTGGGCGGTTCGAACGACTCTATGTGGACCTGACGGAAAAAGGCGGCTATACGATCTACGCTTGCAACCTCAACCGCTTCTACCGCCGGTTCGGGCGCTGTGACGAACTCGTCAATGATATCGCTCTTGTCCAGCAGGCTGAGCGATTTCATGAAGAGGGTGTGGTTGACTTGCAGTAGCGCCTCTAGCAATCGAAAAACCGCCGCACCTGGGTACTAGGGGCGGTTTTTCGGTTTTTTTGGTTGGCGCGCCTGCCTCACGTAGCGCCAAACTCAAGATCATACCTTTTCCAGCTGCCATTTAAGTTGACGGCGCGCCGTTGCGATGATGTCTGAGAATAAGAGAAGCCTCACATTCGGTTCGACATACTGCACGGGGAAATCAGTGGATCGCCGGCCACCGAGCAACAATACAGTTATCGGCTTTGCTGTGTATTTTGCAAACTCATGCCGATACCTTGTGGCCTGCTGGTAATCCTCATGGTTCAAGCCATGCGAGGGCCTCTTGAATTCTATGAGCAGGTACTCACCATTCAAATTTTCATTGAGCAGAAGGTCAGGTCGATCTGCACCAGATTTCCCCTGGTACTTGACACCTAAATACTCCTCGACCTGTTTCTTGAGCCCTTCATTGGAGCTGAACGCGGTGAATTCAGCTCCGATGACCCAGAGAGCCTTCTCGATAGCGCGGTGAACCGCGACTTCAAGGCAGGCCTTATTTTCTACCAGGCTTTCCAACCAGTCCAGGAAAGCCATTCGGGCTTTTGCCTGCTCCACGAGAATTGCCATATCCGCTAGGCCGAACTGCTCAAGCGCCTCAGCGACTGCTGCTACGTCTGCCTTCTTCGCTTCAGCCAGGTGCTCGATGACGGCTGCGTAGTCGGAGCGCTCAATGGCCTGAAGCACCACAAACGCGATTGCCTCCACCTTGTGTTCAGGCTCGTCGTAGTACTTGTCCAAGACCTTTTTGATGGCCTCCTCAGCAAATTGACGCTTGTGCTCAGGGAGCTTCGACATGCTCAGGTTCAGTGCCTTCTTCAACCTTGCGTGCGCAAGCTGCATCTCCTGGGCATGAGTTAGATGGAGCGCCTCCTTCACTGTCTGCTGGACGTATTCAGCGACCCGCTGGTAGCTTTCGCTGTTCTCGATCACGGAATCCCAGCCAGCCGTGATGTAGTCCCTCAGTCCATCAGCACTGATCTCACCGTAGAGTTTGCGCAGCAACTTAGGCGGTACATCGTCACATACATCCAGCCCAAAGAACCCCGGTTTACCAATGGCCTTACCATCGACGAGCAATGTGATCCCTGGCTCCCGTAAGCCTGTCTTTTTGTTGCTGATTGAAAACCTCAGCGCTACGTCACCCGCAGATGACAACGTCTCGGATTCTTCCTTATAGGTGCCTTCGAGATCATCAATGCCCAGAGGCTTTCCATTGATGATGATGGTGAATCCAGACTGCCGGCCATACTCCTTGATCAGCTCTTGTCTGAGCTGGACCGGATTCGGATAGCTCAGATCTTGCCGGAGATGCGTCAGCTGGATCGAGGTTCCATGATCGCCCTCTCCACAGCTCGACACCGCTATGTCGATGGGAAGATGCTCAATGTCAGCAGCCTGCTGGAGATTGTCGACGCTCAGTGTAAATGACGCAGACTGGCCGCGGGCGCGAGTGCTTAAGGTCATCACCGATGCAGCCATCAGCCCTGCAAACTTGCCGATGCCCTTTCGGCCTTTGATAACCCTTTGCTTTCCGAGAGTCCGCTCTCCCCGCCTCAAGCGGCAGTCGGATGCGATCTTCATGTACTGAGATTTTAGCTCGATCACAGTCATGCCATTGCCGTTATCGCTGACGGAGATGGGCTGATCGCTCAGTGGTTCTGGTAGGACGATAATCACTTCTTCTGCGTCGGCATCCCACGCGTTGTCTACCAGCTCCTTAAGAGCCTTTTCTGTCGACGAATACCCCTGCCCTAACAGCGTGGCCAGGCGCGCATCGACCTGGAAATTCGCTTGCTCCATGACTCATCCTTGGATCCAATCAAGGATGGCAATTTAATATTGCAAGGGGGCCGTGTCACTAGCCTTCGATCACCTTAGGGATTAGTACTGCTCTTCGGGGCAAAGCACTCCCGAAAAGGCCTACGATCTGCGACTCCAAGAAGCTGGTCGCAGATCTTCCTGACACCTCACTCCTGCCTCATGGCCACCTGATAGCCCGAAGATTCATCATCAGTCATACTTCAGTGAATAAATGGGCCAGCCGGTGGTAGCGATTGCGCCCACTCAAATTCACTCAACAATCATGTACGAAACGCAGTTCTTCTTGTCGCCAGCGCCTTTCTTCGGAACAGCTGTAGCGCCCCTAAGTCGACTTCATCTTCACACCCCATTACAACAAGCCAGCTCTTAACCATTCTCGTGAGCACGACCCGACTCATAGGTTTTTTCTTGAATCTCTCACTAGAAAATAATAATGCACCTGGCTTCAGAGACGCGAAAGCGATCCAATCAGTCACGTGCTTACCGAAATAAAGCTGGGGCTGATCAGTCCGGCACTTGCTCTTGCTGATCTCTGCAAAGTAGCAGTAATCCTGCCGAGTCTTCGAAACCTTCGCTGACACCAATTCATTGTAACGATAACCGTTGGCCAAGAGAGATAACAACGCCATTTGTTTCAAGTCACTTCTCTCATTTAAGTATGACGCCAGCCTAAGGCGTTGCTCACTAGTGAAAGCCTTGACGGCTGGCACGGCTTTTATTGACTGCGATTCCATAGCACTGACCTCGACATAGACATTCATCTAAAAGATCAACCAACCGATGAAAAACAGCAAGCTCTCAGCGCTAAAAAAAACACAAAAAACGAATGTAGAATGGCCTAGATAATGCTTGTGTTTATGACACTTACCAAACCAACAAAGATAAGCCAATAATATATATGACCCTCAAAAAACTGAACTGATGATGACAATCACAAAAACCACTACGGCCCCTCTCCTCACAGCTAAAATCCCGCTTGACGAATCAGCACAACTATAGTTGCATTATAGTCTGCATGGTACCAACCAAAAATTCGAGCGAGGAGCGTGAGAAATGAAAGAACAATTACCCCCACACCAAAATGAATTCACGGAAGCAGTCAAATCGATGATAGAGCGGAGAGAACATAGCGGACAGAAAATATCCAAATCACTGAGCCGCATGCTTAATCATTTGAACCCCTCTACTACGCTCTATTATTTATCGAGTACACCATTTGGTAGATGCCCGCATGACCCAGAGCATGAGAAGTCCTGAGTGGGGGCACCTCACATTTTGGATGTTGGAGATTCATAATGAGCACGCGAAGCGGGACCGGCTCGCCGACCCGCCTCACGCAGCCTATCTAGGGGGCGGTCTAGTGGTGACCTCGACAAGCCGACCCGACGCAGAGCAGTGTCGAACTAGTCCACACTCAGCGAGCGATCCAAGATTCCACGACGTCAGCGCCGTATTCTTGCTTCCACTGCTTGAGGAGGCGATGGTTACCACCTTTTGTCTCAATCACCTCACCATTGTTAGGATTTTTGTAGACCTTGACTTCTCGGGGCTTCCGCTGCGCGGCGTTAGACGCTGCTACAGTAGGCGCGCGGCGAGCAGCTTGAGGATCTAGAATATTGATGACGTCACGAAGGCTATAGCCATAGCTCGCCAGCAAATCACGAAGTTTTTCTTCAAACTCCATCTCCTTTTTCAAGCCGGCGTCATTTTTCAGATTTTCCAGCTCTGCAAGCTGGGCAGCCAAATTCCGCTCAAGTTCCCGAAACTCTGCGAGTCTAGACATCGAAACCGTTCCTTTTTGTGTGTGCTAAATCCGAATGGTAGTCGCTTTGCTCCCCTGCTGCACCTCCCTCTATTTTTGACATGAAGAGACTAAGGGCTCGCAGCATCACGAGACACCACATCACCTTCCGCCTTTTTCCGGAATAGGACTCAGCCTCTTCTTTGCAATTCTTTTACAGCTAGTCAAAAAGCAGAAACCCATGCAGCAGCTGGCCCTGAAGATGAACAGCCGTGGGGTTCTGCGCGCCGGAAAACCGAACAGGGACACGTTTGATTGTTCGATATTCCGGATAAGGGGATCGCTCTGTGACGCCCTTTCCCTCTGAAACTGCTCAGATATAGGGTCGTCTACAATTTCGATGCGCCAGGCAGACACTGGTACGAAACCTGCCTTGGAGTAGGCGCAACACAGCAACCAATCTCATCAGGAAGAGAGACAAAACAATGAATGCTGCTTTGAAAACCTTCGCACCCAGCGCATTGGCGCTGCTGCTTATCGTGCCAACCGCGGCTTCTGCTAAAGAAGCAGAAACCCAGCAGAAGCTGGCCAACGTGGTCATCCTCGCAACTGGCGGGACTATTGCCGGCGCCGGGGCCAGCGCTGCCAATAGCGCCACCTACCAAGCCGCCAAGCTTGGCGTCGACAAGCTCATCGCCGGTGTGCCGGAGCTAGCGGATCTCGCCAATGTGCGCGGCGAGCAGGTGATGCAAATTGCGTCCGAGAGCATTACGAATGTGGACTTGTTGAAGCTTGCTAAGCGGGTCTCTGAGCTAGCCGACAGCAACGATGTCGACGGCATCGTCATCACCCACGGCACTGACACCCTGGAAGAGACCGCTTACTTCCTCAACCTAGTCGAAAAAACCGAAAAACCGATCGTGGTGGTTGGCTCGATGCGTCCAGGTACTGCCATGTCCGCCGACGGCATGCTCAACCTCTACAACGCCGTGGCCGTAGCCAGCGACAAGCAGTCGCGTGGCAAAGGCGTATTGGTGACCATGAACGACGAGATTCAGTCTGGTCGCGACGTGAGCAAGTCCGTCAACATCAAGACTGAAGCCTTCAAGAGCGCCTGGGGCCCGATGGGCATGGTAGTAGAAGGTAAGTCGTACTGGTTCCGCCTCCCCGCCAAACGTCACACCACCCTGTCGGAGTTTGACATCAAGCAAATCAGCAGCCTGCCACAGGTGGATATTGCTTACAGCTATGGCAACGTCAGCGACACGGCCTACAAGGCTCTGGCACAGAGTGGCGCCAAAGCAATCATCCATGCAGGGACCGGCAATGGCTCAGTCTCGTCTCGGGTAGTGCCGGCTTTGCAGGAGTTGCACAAAAACGGTGTGCAGATCATTCGCTCGTCCCACGTAAACCAGGGTGGTTTCGTATTGCGCAACGCCGAGCAGCCAGACGACAAGTACGACTGGGTAGTGGCGCATGACTTAAACCCTCAGAAGGCGCGGATTCTCGCCATGGTCGCCATGACCAAGACCCAGGACAGCAAGGAGCTGCAACGCATCTTCTGGGAATACTGATTCATAACACGTGGGATTGATGCTCTCAGCTCTCAAAAACTGAGAGCATTTTGCTTTTTCAGCGCCGCACATATCTTCCTTTGGGTAGGAGAAAAGCGGAAAGCTAGAAGCAATGCTTGAGGGATGTATTTTTATTCAGGCACCTCACTCAAGCACTATCGACCCGGGCTGTGTGCCCCCGCCCCGCTAGCTTTCGATAATCGCGGTCCTACATGAAATCTGAAAAGAGATGGGGCTTAACCAGCCCAAGATTTTGCTTAAGCGCGCGATTTTCAGGATACTTTTTGAGCAGTCAAATTAGTCGAGATGTTTTCACACAGCCTGGGCCAATAGCGGTCCTCTAAGCCGCATGCTCTACTAGAAGGAAACTTTTGCTTCGCCAATAGCCAAAGACTCTGGCAAGTCAGAAGCGGGACTTATTCTCCTGCAAACAGTTTCCTCCATCGACGAGCAGCGTTGTTCCTGTGACGTAACTGGCCTCTGAAGAGGCAAGGAAGGCGACAGCAGCGGCAACTTCTTCGGGACGACCTGGTCGTCCAATTGGTACGTGAGCAGCGGCTGCCAATTCTTCAGGGGTGCTGGACGCAGTAGCAATCCAGCCGGGCGCAACCGTATTGACAGTAATGCCTTGTTGTGCCATCTCCAGTGCGAGGCTCATGCTCATACCCACCATCCCAGCTTTGGCGGCGCTGTAAGCGGATTCGCCTACGTTGCTGGCCACCGTACCCGTGGTTGAGCTGATATTGATCACTCTCCCGTACTTTTGTGCTTGCATCGCAGGTATTAGCTCGCGGGTCAGAAGAAAGGCGCTCGTCAAATTCCTGGCAAGCGACTGCTCCCACATAGGCAAACTCATATTTGCAAGCGCTGCGAAGGGCTCAGGGCTACCTTGGGCAGTCATGCCTGCGTTGTTAACAAGAATGTCTACGTGCCCCCAGATCTCCAGAGCCCATCGTGCCAGTCGCACGACCTGATCCTCATCCGTCAGATCTGCCACGCGGCCTTCAACATCAAAGCCAGCGGCGCGTAGCTCTGCTACTCGCGCATGGATACGAGAACTACTAGCGGTAATGATGAGCTTGATTCCTCCTTGGCCTAGACGACGGGCTATGGCGATACCTATCCCTTGTTCACTGCCCGCACCGCTGATCAAAGCGACTTGAGATGCCCGTTGTATCGACATGAAAACTCCGCCTGAGAAGGTCTGACGCGGGTTGAGTCTATGTCAAAAAACAAGGTTTTGCGGGCGAGTCTTGAGCTTCGTCTGCGGTTTCTACCAGGCACCGGCCTCTTGTAGGAAAGGTGACTCTATAAAGAGCTGCCTTGTGCACGCAAATTAAATAATGCAGGGCGCGATTCAGTAAGGCACATCAGACAAGGAGTACAGATGTACTCATTGCGATTCCTCGCAACGCCATTG
The DNA here is from genome assembly GCF_014268955.1 of Pseudomonas sp. RW3S2. NCBI lineage: Bacteria > Pseudomonadati > Pseudomonadota > Gammaproteobacteria > Pseudomonadales > Pseudomonadaceae > Pseudomonas > Pseudomonas sp. RW3S2. Next base: position 155,380 of record NZ_JABWRM010000009.1, read on the forward strand.
TCAAAGGTTGAGGTCCCGCCCCAAGAGTTGCGGACAAAATTTATTTTATAGACTATAAATCCACGAAGCATCACGCTTTTCAACAAAACGATACGGAGTGGAGATGAACCGACCTTCCCGCGCTTTCTTGTGGACCACCCTGCTTGCTGGCCTAGCACTCAATGCGAGCGCATCCCAGCCCTCCGGAGAACATCTCCTAGACCAAGGGAAATGGGCACCAAACACCCGGCATGCAATCGAGCGCCTCATCGCCGCCAACAGCGTCCCCGTGAATACGCCGGAGTCGAAACGCCCGTATGCCTCCTTCGACTGGGATGATACGAGCATAATCAACGATGTTACCGACAAATTTTTCTTGTATCAGATCGACAATCTTGCCTTTAAGCTGACTCCCGATGAATTTCGGAAGGTGCTGATCACCAACATTCCAAGCAAGCCAGGCGACACCATTGCTCACTCCAGCGATGGTCATCCTCTTGCATTCGGTGCGCTCACAAACGATCTCGGCAATGACTATGAGTTTCTGTATCAGAACTACATCAGTAAGCCCGCCGGACAGCGCGACGCCGCGATCTTCAGCACGGACGAGTTCAGGGACTTCAAGACGAAGCTGTATTTCCTGTTCCAGGCCATCATCGACACCCATGGCGCCAAAGTGGCTTACCCCTGGGAGGTCTTCTTCTGTAGCAACATGACTGAACAGGATGTTGAGGACCTTGCCCTTAGCTCTGTCCGCCATAGCCTTCAAGCTGGCATCGTCAAAACCACTCTCGAAAGCCCTCACTCAAGACCAGGCAAGACTGGCGTGGTCAAAGTCAGCTACGTGGAAGGCATGCGGGTTGTTCCAGAAATCGCTGACCTGATGCACACCCTTCAACGCAATGGGATCGATGTCTTCGTTGTGTCCGCGGGCTTTGAGCCGCTCGTGAAGGTTATCGCGACGAGACCGGAATTCGGCTACAACATTCCTTCTAATCAGGTCTACGGTCTAAGGCTCGAAACCTCAGCGGCCGGCAAATACCTTGCCCAAGCCAAGAAAGGGCATCCAATTTCCTATCGCGAAGGCAAACCGGAAGTCATTCGCAAATACATCGCGCCGAGGCGAGAGGGCCGCGATCCGATATTTGTAGCCGGAGACAGCAACTCCGATTTCGGAAATTTCAGCATGCTTCCAGGGGTGTCTCTTGGCTTAATCGTGAATCATCTGAGCACTGGCGATTTCGGCCGGGTCTCAACTGAAGCGGCAAAAACACTGGGTCGCCCGGACGCTCGGTGGGTCTTGCAAGGCGTCGACGAGAACATTGGCTTGTGGAGCCCGACAGAGTCCACCACCAAAGTAGGCGACACCCAAGCCTACCTAGTCTCTCCCAAATAGTCTCAGAGGGCCGATCTCACAAGAGATCGGCCCAGCCATACGTCCTCATATGAAGTCGGGTCCTCAAAAAACCCTCTTGAATTTCGAGAAATTTGAGTCCACCATGGATTTATAGTACACGCAAAGCAGAGCACGTTCATGCCCTCGTCCGAAATCTATGTTCTCCCTTCGTTTTCTCCCGGCGCTAGCCACCAGCTCGTCAAGCATAGTTTCGGTGAGCCAGGCAGAGGCCGTAGCGCGTATCTTCAGGCGGCGACGCACGCAGATGAGCATCCAGGACTGTTGGTTCTCCAGCACTTGATGGAGCTGCTGATCGAGCTAGAACAACGCGGTGAGATCGTCGGCCACATCGAAATCGTTCCGTATGCGAACCCTATTGGCCTTGGCCAGCAACTCTTTGGGCAGATGCCAGGGCGATACAACATGGCTAACGGTGAAAATTTCAACCGTAGCTTTCCTGATATCACCGAGAAGGTCCGGCACATCCTTAAAGAGCGCCCTCCTACTCCAAACGATACACACAAGCTGAAGGAAATTTTTGCCGAGGCCTTTGAAGACATCGCGGTAGATGGCGCAGTCGATGCAGGTAAGGCCTGGCTGCTCAAGCAAGCCCTTAAGCATGACATCCTGATCGATCTGCACTGTGACACCTCTAGCATCCTTCACATTTACTCCAACTGGAACCAACAGGAGCGAGCGTTAGCCCTGGCTGCTGCCACCCATGTGGATGCCGTGTTCTTGGAAGATGAAGCTGGTGGGTTCCCGTTGGACGAGGCGTATGCAAAGGCATGGAAGGAGGCTCACCACCTCGGCCTTGTGGATACACAGCACCTGGGCTTTTCAGCAACGCTGGAGTTGCGGGGCCAAATTGACGTTGATGACGAGATGGCGGCGGTAGACGCGGCAGGAATCATTGAGTTTTTGAAGCATGAGGGAGTGATTGCCGGCGGCTGTAATTTGGCAAACGCTGAGCCCGCAAAAATCTATCCTCTTGAGGGCGTAACCCATCTCAAGTCTCCTGCTACCGGCGTTGTGGCATGGAAAAAAAAGCCGGGAGATCCGGTCGCCGAAGGTGAGCTTATCGCCGAGGTTGTCCCAATCGACCTCACTCCTGGTTCCTCTAGAATCCCAGTACTCAGCAACCTCAAAGGCATTCTCGTCGCACGCCACCATGTAAAGCTGACTCGCCAAGGACAAAAACTAGGCATGTTGGCTGGCACCACCCCACTAGCACACCGGCGTACCGGCAAGCTAATGGGTATATAAGAAAAACGCTGATTCACCTTTACTGCCTTGACCCATCGAGCGTAATGCTCACAAACAATAACTATACAGAGGTAAGGTTCATGAACAATAAACAGCGCTTGATTGCGGGGTTTGTTATCGGCTTGAGTTTCTCCATGGCGCATGCCGCAGAGAAAGAGTTGAAGATAGGTATTGAAGCTGCCTACCCTCCATTTGCCTATAAACAACCCAATGGCGAGCTGGCCGGGTTCGATTACGACATAGGCAACGCTCTCTGCAAGCAGATGCAGGTCAAGTGCAGGTGGATCGAGCAGGAATATGATGGACTAATCCCATCGCTTAAGGTTAGAAAAATTGACGCAATTCTTGCTTCACTTTCGATTACAGAGGATCGGAAAAAGTCAGTGGATTTTACGAACCGATACTATCGAAGCGCAGCTCGCCTGGTAATGAAAGAAGGGGCCAAGGTGAGTGACAACTTGGAGGGGCTGGCTGGAAAACGTATCGGGGTCCAGCGCTCCAGTATTCATGATCGGTTCGCCAGTCAAATGTTTGAAGCCAAAGGCGCCGAAATCGTGCGCTACACATCGCAGAATGAGATCTACCTCGACCTGCAAGCTAACCGCCTGGATGGGACATTGGCGGACGATGTAATTCTAGATCAGACTTTTTTGAAGAAACCCGTTGGTGCAGGATTCAGCTTTGTCGGCCCGACCTTTACCGACCCAAAATATTTTGGGGATGGTATCGGAATCGCGGTGCGTAAAGGTGACGACGCTTTGGCGCAATCATTCAACAAGGCGCTTAGTGAGATCCGCGAAAACGGTACTTACAAGGAGATTAACGCAAAGTATTTCGACTTCGATGTTTACGGAGAAGAATAACTTTAGGCTCCCAGTGAATTGAACCTCCACGCACCTTCCTGCGACTAGAAAACTAGGAAAACGGCCAATTCCAGGAAGGAGTGCCGTTCGAATACCTGAGAGACTTGAAACATGCATGAAAACCTAAGCTCGCTCGCCATTTATAGCGACCACGAAGTAAAGGCCCTGAGCCCCAGCATTGATGCGATCGGCGCAATGCGCAAAATGTTCGCTTCGCTCGCTAACGGAACAGCACTTCAGCCACCGCAGCAGCAGATCGGGCTCGCTAACGGCGGTGATTTCATCAATTATCTCGGCGTCCTAAACGAGGAGCAGGTCTACGGCTTGAAGACCTCTCCATATATCCCAACTCAGAATAAGCCTATCGTGACCGCTTGGACCATGCTGATGTCCAGCAAAAGCGGCCTACCTATCATGCTGACAGATGCTGGGTACCTTACGATTCAGCGCACAGCAGCCACAACTGCGCTAGCGGTCGAGCACCTTGCAAAAAAAGACGCCAAACGACTAGCGATCATAGGCACTGGACCGATAGCGCTGGCCCACCTGAAATATGCTCGCAGTCTAAGGGAATGGGAACGGATCTCGATTTTTTCGCCAAACCTTGGCGCGATGGATGAAGCATCACGCCAAGAAATTGAGAGATTGGATGAGCGTGTGCTGCTCTGCGAGCTTCAGTCGAAAGCTCTGGTAAAAGCCGACGTTATTCTCCTTTGCACCTCCTCAGCAAAGCCCGTCATCGAGCTGAGCCAGCTGGGTAATACGGCGCTGATCACTTCGATCAGCACCAATGCTCCCAAGGCTCACGAGGTTAGTCCGAGCGACCTGAAAAAGATGGACGTTTACTGCGACTATCGCAAGACCACGCCTGACACTGCCGGCGAAATGATCATCGCACGAGAGAATTCTCAGTGGGATGCAAGCATGCTTGCCGGTGACCTATCCGAACTCGTTTTGGGGAAAGCGAAGCTGCCTGATTACAAGCGCAACGTGTTTTTCCGCTCGGTCGGATTAGGCCTGGAAGATGTCGCCATCGCCATGGAGCTGTATTCCCTGCACCAGCAGCAGGCCGCCTCCGCAACCTAAACACAGGACGCTACACATCACTGCGGTGCCAAGCACCGCAGTCTCAACAAGCTGTAGAATATTGTGGCCGGATCGCCGAATATTCACTTATTCAGATGGGGATGGCAGCAGGCAAAGGTGCTTGCAGAACCAACACATCCCTCACCAAGATCAACAAGGACCCCCAACGTCGCTATGAGCAGCTTGGAAAACTATAAGGTCATCGCAGACGGCATCGCTACTCTGCTCTTCCCACATGCCGAGGTCATCATCCATGAGGTGAAGACTCAAACCGTCGTTCATATCGCGAACAATTTTTCCAAGCGAAAGCTAGGAGATGATTCTGCGCTTGACGAGCTTCCAGGTGATATAGCTGAAGTGACCAGCCTGGGCCCGTACGAAAAGCTCAACTGGAATGGCCAAAACATTCGCTCGATCACCAGCGTTCTTAAGAACGCCCGCGGCGAGGCTGAGTTTTTGCTATGCATCAACCTAAACTTTTCTGTTCTGGAGCAGGCGCGAGCTGCGCTTGACGCATTCTTCCAGGTTAGTCGCTTGATTCCTCAACCAGATGCTCTGTTCAAGGACGACTGGCAGGAGCGCATCAATACCTTCCTCCACGCCTGGCTCAACGAGCGCCAGCTGTCGTTGAACACGCTTAACATGAAGACTAAGCGCGCCCTCGTCGAAGCGCTTTACACAGAGGGGGCATTTGATGGCCGTAGCGGCGCAGACTACGTTGCCAACGTTCTCAACATGGGACGAGCCACGGTCTACAAGTACCTTAGAGCGTTGAGAGAGGAAGCTTAAATAGCTCCGCTACAACCACTCCAGCAGGACGTTTTTTTGCTTTGCATACCTCCTCGTTTGAGGAGCGGTCGTTGGCCCGCTGGATCGTGCGGGCCTATTGCTAGCCTGTCACAACGCCCCGTAAGAGACGCACTACCCTTCTTCATGCTGGTTTGCAGAACGAGAATTAGCTGACCGCGCACTCTTGCCAAGGCTCTCAGCGATCCGCAGTAAAAAGTCCCTGTCCCGATCAACCAGCGAGTTGAAGATCGCCAACAGCTCCTTAGCCTCGCGGCTCAGCTCCTCTTGTGGGACAGACTGCCGACGCCCAGTCAGAACATAGTGCACGTCTACCCCGAACTCCTGAGCTTTGTAGAGGTACAGGCCCCCAGGGTCTCTACCGTCATTTTCATAGAGAGTCTGGGTTCTCCGGGAAACACCCAGCATCTTCGAAAACTCCATCTGACTGAGACCAAATCGCAGACGCTCCTCACGCAATCTCAAGCCGACAGAACGTGGTAACTCACTTAAATGTTCCATTTCTAGTCCACTGCCACGGTCAAAGATTTACGACGCAGACGCGGCAGTCGAAGCTCACTGATCAGCATGCCCGAGATGATCATCACCGCCCCAATGATGTTCATGACCGTGAACCTGTCTCCTGCAAGCAGATAGCCAAAGAGCGCCCCAAAAATGGGCTCGCAGATCAGCAGCAATGCCACCTTCTGGGCAGAAAGCACCGCCTGAGCACGGGTCTGAACGAAGTAGGCCAGGGCCGTACCAAACACCGCTACCACCAAAGTAACTGTTAGAGATGGTGCTGTATCCGGAACCGAAAACTCCCCCGCCACAACGCTCCAGACCAACGACAACAAGCCAACAACAAGGAGCTGAATGAACGCGAGCACCAACGAGGATGAGCTGAATTTGATCTTGGCCAGAACCACGATGTGTATGGCGAAGAAGATGGCGCAGCCGAGGATAAGCAGATCACCTGAGTGGATTGCGTAACCATTGAGGCTTAGCAGAGCCAGGCCAACCAAAGCTACTAAGGCACCCAGCGCCTGCTTCAACGAAAGCCTTTCAGCATTAATCAAGAATAGGAAGAATGGGGTAAGTACTACCGAAAGCCCCGTGATGAAACCAGCATTGGAAGGGGTCGTTTGACCCAGCCCACTCGTTTGAAAAGCGAAAGCGATGAACAAGACAACGCCGGCTATCGAACCGGCAAGCCAGTCTTTAGCGGTGAGCGCCTGCAACCGTCGCCAAGCAAATGGAAGCAGTGCGACAGCCCCCAACAGAAAAATCCAAGCATTCAGCGCCGAAGCGCTCATGCTATGCAGATTCTGCTGCTTCGCAACGAAACTCCACCCCCAAATCGCAGTAATCCCAATCAGCGCCGCGGTCCACGTCTTGTTCGAATTCACATAAACCTCAGTTGCCTGGCTCTTCAAGAAGCGCGGATGATAACCAGATTATGTCAATCCATTCCACAGTAGATATCCAGTCCACGATGTCTTACGACGCTCAATTCCCTCCTATCTCACAGCATCGTAGAGACATCTCAAGCGGCGAACCGCACCTTCCACCTCAGCATCCCTAATGCCTCCATAGCCAAGAACCAGCAGGTTATCGTCACCAGCCCGCGGATCCAACGCGTACGACCCGCGCAATGTGAGCCCATGATCGACCGCCGCGTTGATCATTTTTCTCGCCGTACCCTCCGGACCGATTTTCACTGCCAGGTGCAAACCGGCCTGGCCCGGAGAGTATTGAATGTCCCCACCAAAATAGGCGTCGAGAGCAGATTGCAGACGAGAGCGGCGCTGGGCATAGACTGCTCGCATTCGCCGGATGTGTGTGGCGAAATGGCCCTCCAAGATGAAATCGGCCATCGCGGCTTGAAGCGTCAGAAATCCAGGTCGGTAAAGCTGGGTCATCCCTTTGCTGAAGGCATCTGCCAATGCCTCTGGAACGACAAGGTAGCTCAACCGCAAACCGGGAAATGTCACCTTGCTGAAGGTCCCAAGGTAAATCACTCGATTCTTGTTACCCAAACCCTGCATAGAGGGCAAAGGATCAATGTCATAACGAAACTCGCTGTCGTAATCATCCTCAATCAACCATAAGTTTTGCGCCTCTGCGAAAGACAGCCAGTCACGCCGACGCTGCAAGGTCATGATGCTCCCCGTGGGGTATTGATGGGATGGCGTGACGAATGCTAGACGTGAGCCCTCCGCCACACCCGCCTCAGGTATGCGGGCCCCCTCTAAATCAAGGTGAAGTGGGCGACATTCAAGGCCTGCGGCCGAGAGCACGACTGGGGCCCCCCAATGGCATGGGCTTTCAATCAGAGCTGCATCACCAGGGTCCGTTAACAGCTTTGCAATCAGGTCGAGCGACTGATGGGTCCCCATAGTGATGATCACCTGTTGAGGGCTGCATCTCACTGCTCTCGATGTGTACAGATAGGCACTGAGGGCGTCCCGCAACGGCCTATATCCGCCGTGCTCAACATACCCGGTGAGTTCGGCATGGTTCCGTTTCAGATAGCGATTCTGAAGACGCCGCCAGATGTGAAATGGAAAGAATTCTGTATCAGCAACACCTGGAACAAATGCCCCTCCTGCCTTGGCAAGCCCTGTAACACGGCGTGTGATTTCAGCACCGCGACTGGAGAGTAGGCGATCAGCTTCCAAAGACTCGTCAGTACCGGGGTCACGATGGAAGGTCCGCGGCAGCGTATCTGCCACGTAAGTACCACTCCCCGATTTTGAGTAGAGATAGCCCTCTGTGGTGAGCCGCTCATAGACAAGCGATGTAGTCACCCTGGAAATCTTTAGGTGCTCAGCCAAGGCGCGTGTAGAGGGCATACGGGCGTCGACCGGCAGGTGTCCCTGAAGGATCGCCTCCCGGATCCCTTCGTAGATTTGCCGCTGAAGACTGATACCACTTTGGCGATCCAGCGAGCCAAGCAGCAAGTCGTGTAGCAATACCGCCATTTTGGTCTCACCACTCTCACCTCAAACGGACACGATCATAAAGCCGTTTCCTGCGGCAGTCAGCCTCGTCTTCCGCTCCAAGCGGCCTTATCAGCTACACAATTACGGCCGTAACGGATAGATCCATCCTTTGGACTCTGACCACTCTTCAGCCTGGGCCCTTCAAGGAGGGTCTTTCCAGGCGTGCCTGAGCGAGCATAGAAACCTGGTTACATAGACTTATTGTCTATTATGGACATTTGGGATATAAATATACCTAGAATCTCCTGCCCAATCAGCTATGGCCAATCAGTGAGAGTGCTGGCGCAAGCGCCACCTCGGCACAACCGCGCGCTCATCAAGGTGATGGGATGTTCCTGATGCAAACAGATTGAGTCCGCGAGACGTTTACGTACCTCCAGCCTGAGAGAGATCCATGACAAGAAAACTTCATCAGCCCTTGGGCGGCAATGAGATGCCCCGCTTTGGTGGCATCGCAACCATGCTTCGCCTGCCGCACATTCAATCCCCTGAGCAATTGAAGGAGCTGGACGCAGCTTTCGTTGGCGTACCTTTGGACATCGGTACATCACTGCGTTCGGGAACACGATTCGGCCCGCGATCGATTCGCGCAGAATCCGTGATGATCCGCCCGTACAACATGGCAACAGGGGCAGCTCCGTTCGATTCGCTGAACGTAGCGGACATCGGTGATGTAGCAATCAACACCTTCAACTTGAAAGAAGCGGTGCGGATCATCGAAGAGTCTTACGACCGAATCGTGGGTCATGGAATCCTCCCACTCACCTTGGGCGGGGATCACACAATCACTCTGCCCATTCTGCGCGCGCTCCACAAAAAGCACGGAAAGATTGGTCTCGTTCACATTGATGCTCATGCCGACGTCAACGACGAAATGTTCGGCGAGAAGATCGCTCATGGCACAACCTTCCGCCGCGCGGCTGAGGAAGGGCTCTTGGATTGCAACCGTGTTGTGCAGATTGGCCTTAGAGCACAGGGCTATACCGCAGACGACTTCAACTGGAGCCGCAATCAGGGCTTCCGGGTGGTTCAGGCCGAAGAGTGCTGGCACAAGTCCCTTGAACCTCTTATGGCCGAGGTACGCGAGAAGGTTGGTGGTGGGCCGGTCTATCTGTCCTTCGATATCGACGGGATCGATCCTGCTTGGGCACCCGGCACAGGCACTCCAGAAATTGGCGGCCTGACAACCATTCAAGCGATTGAAATTATCCGCGGCTGTGACGGCCTCGATCTTATCGGTTGCGACGTCGTCGAAGTCTCCCCGCCCTACGACACCACCGGCAACACCTCCCTTCTGGGAGCAAACCTACTCTACGAAATGCTCTGCGTACTACCGGGCGTTATTCGCCGCTAAGCACAAAGGGAGGCTCTGCCTCCCTTTTGTGTAGGAGATCGTGCCATGTACAAAAAAACAGACCTGGCGAGGACTAGCCGGATGGCTGCAAGTGCAGCGATCAACTAGCGCAATTCGTCAGCTCCACTTGGAACTGCCCGGCCAAAGCTATATCAGGCCGCCAGCTTCATTGTTCATGGCCGCCATCCCCTATTGGTTACGTCTAGCCACGTTACTAGAGCCTGCGGAAGTGCATGGCCTTAAAGGCCCCTAGGCCTACCCCGCCAAGCACTAATTCCATCCGGCGAAAAGCGATGATCGCAAGACAAATCAACCTGTCTTGACTTCAACCTACAAGCAAAAAATTTACATCCTTCAGCCAATGACCACTTTCGACAGGAGTACATATGACCGTACATGATTGGCAAAAAATGGCACTAGCATTGAACATCGAAGGACGAGCCTTCATCGATGGTGAATACCGAGATGCCCTGAACGGCGAGGTCTTCGACTGCCTAAGTCCAATTGACGGACGCCTGCTTTGCCAAGTTGCGAGTTGCGACGATGCCGATGCAGAGATGGCAGTCAGTGCTGCCCGCCAAGCTTTTGAACGTGGCGAATGGAGTCGCATGGCGCCAGCGGAGCGTAAGAAGGTGCTGCTGCGTCTTGCGCAACTCATGGAAGCGCATACCGAAGAATTGGCACTGCTCGAAACACTGGACATGGGAAAGCCCATCAGTGATTCGCTGAGCTTGGACGTACCTGGCTCTTACGAATGTGTTGCGTGGACAGCCGAAGCGATCGATAAGGTGTATGGAGAAGTCGCTCCGGTTCCAGAGAACCAGCTTGGTCTGATCACGAGAGAGGCGGCCGGTGTAGTCGCCGCAATCGTACCGTGGAACTTTCCACTGCAAATGGCCTGCTGGAAGATCGCGCCAGCGCTCGCACTTGGCAACTCGGTCATCCTGAAGCCTTCTGAGAAATCCCCGCTGACCGCAATCCGCATTGCCGCTTTGGCCAAGGAAGCGGGTATTCCAAGTGGTGTTTTCAACGTGGTTCCCGGTTTTGGCCACACCATCGGCAACGCCCTCGCCATCCACAATGATGTTGATGTCTTGGCCTTTACCGGCTCGACCACGATTGCCAAAAAGCTTCTGGAAGCCTCAGGCAAATCGAACATGAAGCGGGTTTGGTTGGAAGCCGGCGGGAAGAGTCCACATCTGGTTTTCGCCGATGCAGATCTAGATCGCGCAGCGGAGGCAGTCGCAGCGGGTATCGCATTCAATCAGGGTGAGGTTTGCACTGCTGGGTCCCGGTTGCTGGTCGATGAATCGATCAAGGAGGCGCTGCTGGACAAAATTTCGAGCGCCATGACCGCCTGGCAACCAGGTAACCCGCTGGATCCTTCGACGCGAGTCGGTGCAATTGTCGACCGCCAGCAAATGGAGAAAATCCTGGAGTACGTGGAGATCGGCAAACAAGAAGGCGCCAAGCTGCGTGAAGGCGGATGCCAAGTTCTATGCGAGAGTGGTGGCACCTACGTTAGCCCCGCCATTTTTGAGGCAGCCAATGGAGATATGCGTGTCGCTCGCGAGGAAATCTTCGGCCCCGTTCTCAGCGTCATCTCCTTCAATGATGAAGCACAGGCCGTCTCCATCGCCAACGACTCTGAATACGGACTCGCCGCAGGCATCTGGACGCGCGATCTCGCCCGAGCACACCGTGTTTCGCGGGCACTGCGTGCCGGGAGTGTATGGGTCAACCAATACGACGCAGGTGACATGACCGCTCCCTTCGGCGGTTACAAACAATCAGGTAACGGTCGTGATCGCTCTCTGCACGCTTTCGATAAGTACAGCGAATTGAAGGCGACCTGGATCAGCCTCGACTAATCCCGAAGTTTACAACTGAGCCCCTCAAGGTGGCCGCCAGCTGCCTCGGGGGCCGCTCACCCACGAAAATGTAAGCGTCCGGCGAACTCACCTACCGCCGACGAAACAAGCCCGGAATTGTGATCAGCCCGTGACCGAAGCATAAGGTATCGCAGCCGCCTTACCGCAGAACCAGTCTCTTCGATCCTGATGCGGCTATCCCCCTCCCCCGAACGCCGTTCAATGACCAGGGGTACGCAAGGCCTGCAATCAGATCGGCCACATACGCGTCGATGGGGTCCTGTAGCCAATGGGTAAATTCCCTTCAAGCACCCACGCATGAATGAGCCGATGTAACTGACGCGGTGAAGTCGCCTTGCCACTGCGTGTGAGTTGACTGACAAGCAAATCGGCAAAACCGGCCGTACTAAGTGGACTCAAATATGGTCTTGATCTGGCCTTATACCTTGCATCCCCTAACCGGTAATGTCTGCTGCTCTCTGACCGACTCGCGGTCAGGCCGAGATCAGTGGAGTCATCATGAAAATCGTGAGCCAAGATCGATGGTTCGAGCTGCAACACATTGCCGACGGTATTAGCCTGATCCACGAACCTTGGATCAAGCCTTTCTATCGATGCAACATGTGGTATGTCCTGGGGCGGGACAAAGGCGCACTAATCGACAGCGGATCAGGGCTGGTAAGCCTGCGCGAACAGATACCTCTGCTCACCGAGCGCCCCGTATGCGCTATCGCTAGCCATACTCACTTCGATCATATCGCCGGCCATCACGAATTCATTGAGCGAGTGGTCCATCGCAATGAAGCTCATGTGTTAGCCCACCCCAATCCCGACAACACATTGGCCAGGCAATTTGTCGGCGATGAGATGTTCGATGCCCACCCAGAGTGTTCGTTGTGCTACGCCGAATATCGCGTCAACGCTGCGCCCGCGACTCGAATAATCGAGGAGGGTGACGTGATCGATCTCGGAAACCGGGTCCTTGAAGTGCTACACACCCCCGGCCACTCTCCGGGAGGCATCAGCTTGTGGGAGCGCTCCACGCAAACGCTATTCAGCGGCGACGTGATCTATGACGGCCCTCTGATCGAAGATGCTTACCACAGTAATTTAGACGACTACCTCATGAGCCTGGAGCGGCTTCTAAAGCTGCCGGTCACGACGGTGCACGGTGGCCATTTCCCGAGCTTTTCCGGCAGTCGGCTCAAGACATTGATAGGTCAGTGGCTGGAAAGTCATCGCTAGTTAGCCCTCCCGTGCAAAGTGGACTTATAACATGCTCGTTTCTGGCTATATGTGATACCGCCATTCTGCCCTATCGTCGATCTCATGTTGACGGGTACATCACCCGCTATCGATGCCACCGACAGAGTGATTGTTCAGTGACGATTCAAACAAACCCAGCATTGGATCATGTCCTCACAGCCGCCAGCGCCCATGCCTCTGACGAGCAAGCCTGCGCGATCGCCAAGCTGCACTATGGCCTGAGTGCTTGCGCTTCGTTACTCGCTGGCGAGCGAGACCTCAATTTCCACCTGCGATGCGACGACGACCGTCAGTTTCTGCTCAAGATTTCCAATCCGGCAGAAGACCCAAACGTCACCGACTTCCAGAACAAGGCATTGCTCCACATTCAGCACACTGCCCCTGAGCTGCCTGTCCAACGAATCCACCCGACCACTACTGGTCTTCATCAAGTGTTCGTAAACCTCGATGGCCAAACCGTTCTGGTACGTCTGTTCTCGTTCGTTGTAGGAACACCACTGAACAAGGTCGAGCATCCGAGCCAGAAACTTCGCAGTGGGCTGGGCGAGCATCTGGCTCGACTCGGGATAGCCCTGCGTGGCTTTTTCCATCCCGCTGCCGGCCATGAGCTGCTCTGGGACATCAAGCATTCGTCGCGCTTGAAGGGGTTGGTCGAGCACATCGAGAATGTCGAAGATCGCCAGCTTGCAGAGCACTTCCTCGATAACTTCGAGCAGTATGCCCTGCCACATCTCAAACGCTTGCGCGCTCAGGTTATTCACAACGACCTTAACTTTCATAATGTCATCGTCGACGACCACAACGCAGAAGTCATTCGGAACATCCTCGACTTCGGCGACATGGTCCACGCCCCACTGATCAACGATCTAGCAGTTGCAGCATCCTACCAGTTGGGTCAGACGGGCGATCCGCTGGACCAGGCCATTGCATTCATCCAGGCCTACCACACGGTTTGCCCACTTGAAGAAATTGAGCAGGAAATACTCTTTGACCTGATTGCCGCACGCTTGGTGATGACCGTCGTCATCACCAATTGGCGCGCCTCGATGTACCCCGAAAACAGTGCCTACATCCTACGCAACGCGCCACTGGCGTGGAGCGCACTGCGCAGATTCAGACAGGTTCCACGTGAGGCTGCACAACAGAAAATTCGTCAAATCTGCGCTCAGGAGGCACAGCAATGACCATGGTTAACGGATTCACCGCAGCGGATGCCGAGCGCCTGCCTGCGTCAGAACGTGAACTGGTGGCCCGCCGAGAGCGTGCATTAGGCCCTGCCTACCGCCTGTTCTACGAACGCCCTTTGCACATTGTCAGAGGCGATGGCGTCTGGCTCTATGATGCCGAGGGCAAACGTTACCTGGATGCGTACAACAACGTCGCATCGGTCGGGCATTGCAACCCCCATGTGGTCAAGGCGATCTGTGATCAGGCGCACGTGCTCAATACCCACACCCGGTACATTCACGAAGGCATTCTCGATTACGCCGAGAAGCTGTTGGCGACGTTTCCTGCCGAACTGAATCACGTAATGTTTACTTGCACAGGCAGCGAAGCAAACGATCTGGCGCTGCGGATTGCCCGGCAATACACCGGTGGTACCGGCGTGATCGTGACTCAACTCGCATACCACGGAATCACTGAGCAGATTGCAGCGACATCACCTTCACTTGGCGCCGGTGTGCCTCTCGGCCAGTGCGTGCGTACCGTGCGAGCCCCTGATGCTTATCGCTTAGGTGCAGAAAATGTCTCACGGATTTTTGCCGAAGACGTGCGCAGAGCAATCGACGACATGCGCAGTGCAGGCATCAAGCCTGCGGCCCTGCTGTTTGATGGGATCTTTGCAAGCGACGGTGTGCTATCCGATCCCGCTGGCTTCGCCAAGGAGGCAGTCGAACTTGCACAGTCCGAAGGCCTTCTGTACATCGCCGACGAAGTGCAATCAGGCTTTGGCAGGACCGGCTCCAGCATGTGGGGCTTCCAACGCCACGGAGTAAAACCTGACATCGTCACCATGGGTAAACCCATGGGCAATGGCCAGCCGATTGCGGCAGCAGTGATGCGCACCGAAGTTGTCGAAGAGTTCGGTCGCACGGCGCGCTACTTCAATACCTTCGGCGGTAACCCAGTGTCGTGTGCCGCTGGCAACGCGGTGCTGGAAGTCATCGAGAACGAAGGACTGTTGGAAAACTGCGCAAATGTTGGCGCCTACCTCAAAGCCGGTATTGCAGAACTCGCCTTGCGCTACCCCGTAATCGGTGATGTACGCGGCAGCGGTCTGTTCATCGGTGTAGAGCTGGTGACAGACCGTGCCAGCAAAGCACCCGCAGCGAAGGCGACGACGCAAGTTGTAAACGGCTTGCGCAATAGAGGTGTACTGATCAGTTCCGCCGGCCCCATGGAGAACATCCTGAAGGTACGCCCACAACTGATCTTCCAGCGTGAGCACGCCGACCTGTTCATCGAAACGCTGGAGCATGTTCTGCGCGAACTGCCTTAAACCAACTTCCCTGAGGAACACTCGCGATGACCAAGACTTTTCATCAACCGCTCAGCGGTAACGAGATGCCACGCTTTGGAGGCATCGCCACCATGCTGCGCCTCCCACATTTTCCAACCCCCGAGGGCTTGGATGTAGCATTCATCGGTGTGCCACTAGATATCGGCACATCCTTGCGGGCAGGCACCCGCTTCGGCCCACGCTCGATTCGCGCAGAATCGGTGATGATCCGCCCCTACAACATGGCCACAGGTGCAGCGCCCTTCGACTCTTTGAGCATCGCTGATATCGGTGACGTGGCGATCAACACGTTCAACCTTCCAGCCGCCGTGAAAATCATCGAAGAGGCATACCACGGCTACCTGGAGCACGACATCATTCCGATGACGCTGGGCGGCGACCACACCATCACCCTGCCCATTCTCCGTGCCATCCACAGAAAGCATGGCAAGGTCGGCCTGGTGCACATCGACGCGCATGCCGACGTCAACGACGAGCAGTTCGGTGAAAAGCTAGCCCACGGCACTACCTTCCGCAGAGCGGTGGAAGAAGGCCTACTTGATTGCGATCGCGTGGTGCAGATCGGCCTGCGTGCCCAAGGCTACACCGCCGAAGACTTCAACTGGTGCCGCAAACAGGGCTTTCGCGTGGTTCAGGCCGAGGAATGCTGGCACAAATCACTGACGCCGCTGATGGAGGAAGTCCGAGCAAAAGTCGGCGGTGGGCCGGTCTACCTGTCCTTCGACATTGACGGCATCGACCCTGCGTGGGCGCCAGGTACAGGCACTCCAGAAATCGGCGGCCTTACCACTATCCAGGCCATGGAAATTATTCGTGGCTGCAACGGTTTGGACTTGGTCGGCTGTGACGTTGTGGAAGTCTCGCCGCCGTACGATCTGACTGGCAACACGTCTCTTCTGGGAGCCAACCTGCTCTACGAAATGCTTTGTGTACTGCCAGGCGTAATCCGTCGGTAGTCCATGCCGGGGAGCGTTACGCCCCCCCTTTTCAATCGGGAAACCCATGCCATGTACAAGAATAAAAGGCACGTAATGTTCGACCTGACACCTCAGTGCTGGATGTTTTCACGCCCGCGTTTGAAGGCAAAACCTTTTTGACACTGCCTTTTTGACCGCAAGACG
This sequence comes from Pseudomonas sp. RW3S2, assembly GCF_014268955.1. Taxonomy (NCBI): domain Bacteria; kingdom Pseudomonadati; phylum Pseudomonadota; class Gammaproteobacteria; order Pseudomonadales; family Pseudomonadaceae; genus Pseudomonas; species Pseudomonas sp. RW3S2. The sequence continues at coordinate 171,894 of NZ_JABWRM010000009.1, forward strand.
CCGAGCGGCCACAGAGCCGTAAGCGCGTCTGTACAAACATCTGCCCTTACACTTTGAGGTGACCTATGTCGCATCAACAGGATAGTCACGTCTCGCTGACCCAGATCGAGACCTTTGGTGTTGAACGCATTCCCGATCATGAGCGATGCGCTACGCCGTTTGACCTCTTCCGAATGATTTTCGGCGGAGCCAATACTTTTGCAACTTGCATGCTGGGTGCATTTCCAGTTCTGTTCGGTTTGTCCTTCTGGGCTGGGGCTGCATCCATCGTAATCGGCGTATTACTAGGCTCGATAATTCTATCGCCAGTGTCACTGCTTGGGCCGATCAATGGTACCAACAACGCAGTTTCCTCCGGCGCACACTTTGGTGTTCACGGTCGTGTCGTGGGTTCGTTCCTGGCCCTACTGGTCGCGATCGCGTTTTTCTCAATCGGTGTCTGGAGCGCCGGCGATGCACTGTTAGGCGCACTCCATCGAATGATTGGCCTGCCGGAATCGGATTGGGTACTGGCCACCATCTATGCCTTCTTTGCATTTCTGGTGCTGGTGATCTGCATCTATGGCTTCCAGTTCATGCTGTGGGTCAACAAGATCGCGGTCTGGAGCGCAACAATCCTGTTCTTCGTCGGCATCTTTGCCTTCAAGGACACCTTCAATGCGGACTTCGCCGGGACCGTCTCGTTGGTGCATCCTGACACCTTCTGGCCAGCCTTCATCGGTTCTACTTTGTTGGCTATGAGCAACCCGATCTCGTTCGGCGCCTCCATTGGTGACTGGGCGCGCTACATTCCCGACACCACCCCAAAGTACCGCATCATCGGTGCAACCATCCTCGCTCAACTAGCAACACTGTCACCCTTCCTGTTCGGCCTGGCCACAGCTTGCATCGTCGCGGAGCACGCGCCGCAGTACATGGCAGACAACAACTATATCGGAGGGCTGCTGGCCGTAGCCCCTGGCTGGTACTTCCTGCCGCTGGCCATGATTGCCTTCATCGGTGGTTTCTCCACCGGCACGGCCTCCCTGTATGGCGTTGGCCTCGACATGTCTAGCCTGGTGCCGAACATTTTCACCCGCGCCAAAGCCACGTTGGTGATTGGCCTTGTGGCGGTAGCGTTCATCTTCGTCGGCCGCTTTGGCTTCAACCTTGTACAGAGCGTTTCGACCTTTGCCGTGCTGATCGTCACCTGTACTACGCCATGGATGGTTGTCCTGGGCCTAGGGCTGATCGTGCGTAGGGGCTTCTATCACGCTGACGACTTGCAAGTATTCACCCGAGGACTTCGCGGCGGTGCTTACTGGTTCCACAACGGCTGGAACTGGCGCGGCCTGGGCGCCTGGATTCCAAGCGCAATCATTGGACTGTGCTTCGTCAACATCCCCGGTCAGTTCGTAGGACCGCTGGCAGGCCTGGCCGGCGATATCGATATCAGCCTGCCAGTGTCGTTGCTGCTTTCGGCGGCTCTCTACTGGACATTGCTGATGTTTTTCCCCGAACCCTCCGTCGTGTATGGCCCGAAAGGCCCCTTTGGCCTGCCATCACCGGACGTCCTGAGTCCGAATGCTCAAAAAACAATAATGCGCCATATCGGTCGCTGAAAAGCCTGCATCTTCAAGTCTGCCCAGATCTCCCGGTGCCGACACGGCACCGGGCTTACGAACTCAGAGGAAAAATCCATGCGCAAAATCCTTCTTGCCTTGTCCATGTTCGCGATTGTCAGTGGCTTTGGCAGCGCTTACGCCAATGAGATGTTGAAACCAGATTTCATCGCAGATGGTGAATTCAAGGTCTGTTCGGACCCATCCTTTCCGCCCCTGGAGTTTTTCGAGAAGGCCGGCGACAAAGACCCCATCGGGTTCGATGCCGATATGGTGCGAGCCCTGGCAAAGCATTGGGACGTCCGCCCAGGTTTCTTCGTAACCGAGTTTACCGGACTGCTCCCAGGGCTTGAGGCCAATCGCTGCGATGCCGTGATCAGCGGGACCTTGATCACTCCAGAACGGACGCAGAAGCTGAAGGCGGTTGGCTATCTGGCGACATCCAATGTGGTGATCGGGTCGAGCAAGTCGACCTTGAAAATGACCAGTCTTGAGGATCTCAGTGGCCAGGTCGTGGCGATCCAGTCCGGTACCAATAACGTCAAGATCATGAGTGAGCTGAACAACCGCCTGGCTGCTGCCGGCAAACCTCAGGCCACCGTCCAGACCTATCCCAAACAAAGCGATGCCATCCAGCAGTTGCTGCTGGGCCGCGCAGCCGCGTCAATCTCTCAAGCGACCGAATACGCCTACCGCGACCTGTTGAACCCAGGCCAGTTACAAACCCTGTACACCTTCCCGGAAAAGCAGATTTTCGGCGTCTACATCCGGCCGATCGAAGGCAACGTCAAAGCGCTGGAACAAGCCCTGGCAGCGCTACGCAGCCAAGGTGAGATGAAGACCATCGCCGAAAAATGGAAATTGCCCAGCGTCAACGTGGAGCAACTGAACCCGTAACTTCGGCGAAGAGAGGTATTGACCATGCATTTCGACTTCGATGTTTTTATCAGCGCTCTGACCTCTTACGCGTTCTTCAAGGGCGCGTGCATCACCCTAGCGCTGGCCTTGTTGTCACATTCGGTGGGGATCGCCCTATCGATCCCAGCCGCGCTGGCACTGGACGGTCCGCCGACAGTCTGGCGGACGGCGCTGCGCTCGGTACTTAGCGTTTTCCGTGGGGCGCCTACGCTGCTGCAACTGCTGTTCGTGTGGAACGCCCTGCCGCAGTTCTTTCCCGTTTTGCAGCAGGCGTGGTTCACCCCATTCATCGCGGCCTGGATCGCCCTGAGCGTGAATGAGGCGGCGTACCAAGTTGAGATCAACCGGGCGGCACTCAAAGCGATTGATCCGGGGCAATACAGCGCCGGTCATGCGCTGGGGCTTTCGCGCTGGCACACGCTGCGCCATGTGATTCTGCCGCAAGCGGCGCGCATCGGTATTCCGCCGACCGCCAACGAGTTCATCACCCTGCTGAAAATCACCTCGCTGGCCTCGGTGATTTCCCTGCAAGAGCTGATGGCGGTCACTTCACAGACGGTCTCCACCACGTTCCAGTTCTCGGAGTACTACGCGGTGGCCTTGGTCTATTACCTGGTCATGGTCTACACGCTGAGCGGCTTGCAAGCTCGCCTGGAACGGCGCATGGCCTGGGATGCACCCACCGAAGCGATAACTCGCGTGAGCTTTGTTCAACGCACCATGGCTCGCCTACGGCGCGCATGAGGATGACAGCATGAGCGAAATGATCCTGCTCCACCAAGTCAACAAACGGTATGGCGACTTCCATGTCCTCCAGGACATCGAAATGACTGTGCAACCGGGTGAGAAGATCGTCATTTGCGGGCCCTCCGGCTCAGGCAAGTCGACCCTAATCCGCTGTATCAATCGGTTGGCACCGCACGACAGCGGGACGATCATCGTCGAGGGTCACGACATCAGCAAAAGCCGGGGCAGCCAATTCGCCCGACGCGAAGTAGGCATGGTCTTCCAGAACTTCAACCTGTTCCCGCACATGTCGGTGCTCGACAACTGCACCTTGGCGCCGATGAAAGTCCGCGGCCTGTCGCGTGATGCCGCAGAAGCACTGGCCCAGGGTTACCTGAACCGTGTCCATATCGGTACCCATGCACACAAGAAGCCGTGCCAACTGTCCGGTGGCCAGCAACAACGCGTAGCTATCGCCCGGGCATTGTGCATGAGTCCTAAGGTGATGCTGTTCGACGAACCGACTTCCGCGCTGGATCCGGAAATGGTCGGTGAGGTGCTGGACGTGATGACCGGTCTAGCGAAGGACGGTATGACCATGTTGTGCGTAACGCACGAAATGGACTTCGCTCGCAAGGTAGCTGATCGAGTGGTGTTCATGGACGCTGGCCGGATCGTTGAAACCGCCCCTCCAAAAACCTTTTTTGAAGCCCCGCAAAGCCCACGCGCTCGCGCATTCCTGTCGCAAATACACCACTGACCCTAGCCCGTTGCGGCTGTTTTCCAAGCGGAGATTCAAATGACCACCTGTGCGGAGTATTTGGTTAATCAATTGCAGGCCTGGAGCGTCGACACTGTATTCGGCATACCCGGGGTGCACACCATCGGTCTATATCGCGGCCTGCCAAAAAGCAGCATTCGCCATGTGACCCCACGCCATGAGCAAGGCATCGGCTTCATGGCCGACGGCTACGCCCGAGTAACTGGAAAACCTGGCGTGTGCTTCTGCATTACCGGCCCAGGCATGACTAACATCGCCACAGCATTGGGCCAGGCCTACGCAGACTCAATTCCTATTCTGGTGATTTCCAGCGTCAACGAGCGCAGCCGATTGGGATTAGGCAATGGCTACCTGCATGAGCTGCCAAGTCAGCGCAATCTGATCGCGGGTGTTACCGCGTTCAGTCATACCGTGCTGAGCCTCGAACAATTACCCCAGGTTCTGTTGCAAGCCTTCAGCCTGTTCAGAAGCGGCCGCCCGCAGCCGGTGCATATCGAGATCCCTCTGGACCTGATAGAACTCGACGCCAGCCACCTGCCGATTCTCGAACTGCCCCGCCAAGGCCGCTTGGCCCCCGATCCCGAGCTGATCAGCGCAGCGGCCAAGCTGTTGCTCAGCGCGGAGCGACCGCTGCTGCTAATTGGGGGCGGCTGCCAGGCATCATTCGAGAAAGTCCGCCTACTGGCAGCTGCCCTCGATGCGCCTACTGCTTGCACGATCAATGCTAAGGGCGTCCTGCCCAACGGCCATCCATTGGCACTAGGCAGCAACCAGTCACTAGACCCCGTGCGCAGGCTTGCCGCCGAAGCCGACGTGATTCTCGCAATCGGCACCGAACTGGCAGAAACCGACTATGACGTGGTCTTCAACGGCGGTTTCAAGCTAAATGGAAAGATCATCCGTATCGACGTCGATCCGACTCAGCTCAATCGCAACTACGTGCCGAGCATCGCGCTGCCGGCAGATGCCGAGCTGGCCATCGATGCGCTGCTCAAGCACTTGCCGGTCCGTACCCTGAGCCACGAAAGCGTTGGCGCCCAGCGCGCAGCAGCTGTGCGCGAAGAAATTCTCCAAGATCTACAGGGCTGGGCGGATTACACACACCTGTTCGACGTGATCAACCAGGCTCTCCCCGATGCGCGCTACGTTGGCGACTCGACCCAGACCGTCTACAGCGGCAACCACTTGGTCGAGCTAGACGGCCCGCGTCGCTGGTTCAATGCCTCTACAGGCTACGGCACGCTGGGTTATGCATTGCCTGCTGCCATCGGCGCCAAGATTGCCGACCCGCAATCGCCAGTGGTCTGTCTGATTGGCGATGGCGGCCTGCAATTCACATTGGGCGAAATGAGCAGCGCCATCGAAGCCGATGCCCCCATCATCGTTCTGCTTTGGAACAACAACGGATATGGCGAAATCAAGACCGCGATGGAGCGCCGAGACGTCCAACCACTGGGTGTGGATATTTACACCCCAGAGTTCAAAGCCATCGCCCAGGGCTTCGGCTGGAAGGCTGTTCGTGCCAGCGATCACCAGGACCTCTCTAGCTTGTTGGTCGAGGCCGCACAAAGTCGCGTGCCGACCCTTATTGAAGTCTGTGAAGCCGCACCATTCGCCACCGCGCAGTAAGTCGAGCATCGTTGCTGAAAATAGGAGTTCAAATGTCGTTAAGTGAATGGCAACGCAAAGCTACCGAATTGAAATTTGAAGGCCGTGCATTCATCGACGGTAGATACTTGGATGCCGTCGGAGGCCAGCAATTTGCCTGTCACAGTCCTGTCGATGGCCGCTTGTTGACCCAGGTCGCCAGCTGCGATCAGGCTGATGTCGAGATCGCTGTAGTAGCTGCCCGTCGTGCCTTTAACAGCGGTGAGTGGAGTCAGTTGGCGCCAGCCGAGCGCAAGAGAATCTTGCAACGCTTCGCTCGACTGATAGAGGCATGCGTCGAGGAGCTGGCACTACTGGAAACGCTGGATATGGGCAAACCCATCAGTGACTCCCTGGCCCTGGATATACCCGGCTCCTGGGAGTGTATCGATTGGACCGCCGAAGCCATTGACAAGGTCTACGGTGAGGTTGCGCCGGTCCCCACCAACCAACTCGGCCTGATAACCCGCGAGGCGGCGGGCGTGGTTGCCGCCATCGTGCCTTGGAATTTTCCGCTTCAGATGGCGTGCTGGAAAATTGCACCGGCGCTGGCCATGGGCAACTCGGTGATTCTCAAACCCTCGGAGAAGTCGCCGCTGACCGCCATTCGTATCGCCGCCTTGGCCAAGCAGGCGGGTATCCCGGATGGTGTGTTCAACGTGCTGCCAGGCTTTGGTCACAGCGTCGGCAAAGCACTTTCCTTGCACCAGGATATCGACGTGCTGGCGTTTACCGGCTCCACTGGCGTGGCCAAGGTACTGCTTGAAGCCGCAGGCCAGTCCAACATGAAGCGTGTTTGGCTAGAAGCCGGCGGCAAGAGCCCACACATCGTCTTCGCCGATGCCGACCTGGACCGTGCCGCCGAGGCCGTCGCTGCCGGCATCGCCTTCAACCAAGGCGAAGTGTGTACCGCAGGCTCTCGCCTGCTGGTGGACGCATCGGTCAAGGATCAATTGCTGGCGAAAGTGCATCAGGCACTGCAAGCCTGGCAACCGGGCCACCCGCTGGATCCGCAGACCCGCGTCGGCGCCATCGTCGATCATCAGCAAATGGAAAAGATCCTCGAATACGTGCAGATCGGCAAGAATGAAGGCGCACAGTTGAGCTGCGGCGGTGTCCAGACCATGGCCGAAACAGGCGGTACCTACGTGATGCCGACCATCTTCGACGGTGTGAGCAGTGCGATGCGCATATCCCGCGAGGCAATCTTCGGGCCGGTGCTGAGCGTGCTGACCTTTGCCCATGAAAGCGAAGCGATTGCGATCGCCAACGACAGCGAATACGGCCTCGCAGCAGGCTTGTGGACGACTCATCTCGGACGAGCGCATCGGGTCGCTAAAGCGCTCCGAGCAGGTAGCGTATGGGTCAACCAATACGATGCCGGCGACATGACCGCGCCCTTTGGCGGCTTCAAGCAATCGGGTAATGGCCGTGACAAGTCGCTGCATGCGTTCGACAAGTACAGTGAACTCAAGGCCATCTGGATCAACCTCGACTAGCTAAACCGCTCTATTCTCGCAATCCCATCACGATGACCTCCGGAGCGTTCGTCGAACGCTCCGGGGTGATGAGTACACCCATAATCTAACGCCGGAAAGATCATCTATGGACATGAAGCTCGAAGGTCTGCGGGCCGTGATAGGTGGCGGCAGCTCAGGGCTTGGGCTGGCCTCAGCCAAAGCACTCGCGGCTGAAGGTGTGCAGGTCTGCCTGGTCGCACGTGACGAGGTAAAGCTGCGGCAGGCGGTCGACCAGATTCGTGAGAGTGGCGGCGTCGCGGTCAGTGTAGCGGCTGACCTTTACGATGTAGATGCCATTCAGGCGACCGTCGATGCCATTCACGCGGCAATGGGCACGCCAAATATTTTGCTGCTGAACAATGGGGGGCCTCCACCAGCAGCAGCGGCCGCCTTCGATGCAGCCCTCTGGCGCAGGGAAGTCGAAGGCCAAATGTTGTCATCCATTGCCATGGCGAACGCTTTTGTACCGCAGATGAAAGCGCAAGGCTTCGGCCGAGTCGTGTTGATTGCCTCCACTAGCGTAGTCGAGCCCATTCCGGGCTTGGCTCTGTCGAATAGCCTTAGAGCAGGGTTGGCCAACTGGGCAAAGACTTTGGCCAATGAACTGGCGGCCTTCGGCATCACGGTGAATACACTGCTCCCCGGATCGTTCGACACTGCACGTACGCGCGACCTGCTAACCCGAGCTGCCATCGAATCTGGCCGCGCTCTTGCTGCACTGGAGGCGGAAGAAAGTCTACAAATTCCAATGCGTCGCTATGGCGCCCCGGAGGAGCTAGGCGCTCTGGTTGCGTTTCTAAGCAGCCCACTGGCGGGATACATCACCGGCGTACGCATTGCAATTGATGGAGGCCTTTGCAGGACGGCCTGAGCCCGATGGCGTTAGTGGATGGGATATGGCTGCGCAGTAATCCAGCAAACGAACCAGCCGAGTGGCCGAGTGCCCATGGCGTATCTGGTTTTCGACCAGGTTGTCGTCGATGGGCACACACCTGCACATGGTTTTCAGAAGGATCGGGCTCCAATTGCGTCCTTCTTCCCTCTCTCACATCAAAGCCTGAAACCGGACACAAGCTCGCGGAGGCTCTCAACCTGCTGCTGTAGCCGCGCGCAAGCATCAAGCGTTTCACGGAGATTCTCGACGCCCTTCCTGTTCAGTAGATCCAGTTCAGTCGTATCGGAACTGATCAAATCAGCGACCGTACTCTGCTCCTCAGTCGCAGCTGCAACAGAATGGTTGATGCCATCGATCTCACCGACAATCGTGGTGATGCTCCCAAGGCGGACCCCGGCCTTCTGCGCGATGTCGATGCTTTCTTTTCCGTAATGCTGACTGTCCTGCATTTGACCAACCGAACGCTGCGCCTCCTCCTGTAACTCCTCAATGAGTTGTTGCACCTGGCGAGCAGATTGCTGTGTGCGGTGCGCAAGACTGCGAACCTCATCGGCAACGACAGCGAAGCCGCGTCCGGCCTCACCAGCTCTTGCAGCCTCAATTGCAGCATTGAGAGCCAGCAAATTTGTCTGCTGGGAGATACCCGTGATCACATCGAGTATCTGCCCGATACCAGCTGTCTTGGCATGGAGCGAATCGATGCTGTTACCAGAGGCGCCAATCAGCTGGGTCAAATGATCAATCGCTGTGATCGTGTCCGTCAGTACTGCATAACCAGACGTTGCCTGGTCGCGAGCACTGACCGTTCGTTGAGACGCAAGCGCTGCATTCTGAGCAATATCCTGTGTAGCAGCACCTAGCTGTTGGATTGCTGTCACAACGCTGCTTGTCCGGGTACTTTGCTCCGATGAGCTACTGAGCGAGGCTTCCGACGCCTGCGTCACCGCACGCACACCTTGATCTACTGCCTTCGTAGCGCTGGCCACCTGCTGCATAGACTCATGCACCCTGCCCACAAATCGGTTGAACGATTGAGCTAATGCGCCGAACTCATCATTGCTTCGGTTAGCCAACCTCACCGTCAGGTCACCCTCCCCTTGAGCGATATCGTGCATGGCATTACTCATTGTGCGCAGGGGCTGTAGCAGCCTCTGGACCAGCGCCCCCAGCAGAGCGATCACAACGAGAACCGCCAAAAACAGTGTGATGAATGTGACCCTTCGGGAAGCCTCTATCGGCGCATACGCTTTCTGTTTATCGACGACCAACCCAATGCGCCAATCGAGTGATGGAAGGCCTCTGACAGGGATAAACATCAATAGCTCTTTGCCTCCCGATACCTCCTGGAGACGATCCAGCAATGACGGTTGAGCCCCAGGGACAACATCGTCGAGACGACGCATGGACATAGAGGGGTCTGGGTGCACTAGCACTTTCCCGTCACCGCTCACCAGGAAGGCATACCCCATACCTTTGAGATCGGCCGCATTGATGATGTCTACAACACTTTTGAGCGCGACATCGGCTCCTGCGACAGCCAGAACCTGGCCTCGAACCTGGACCTTGTCCACGATCGATACCAGTAGCTCTCGCGTAATACTGTCTGCATAGGGCTCCGTGATAGCCACACCAGATGCTGCCATGCCCAGTTCGTACCAAGGTCGTGACCGCGGATCGTAGCCAGCAGGCATCGGGTCATCCGGAAACGTCACGAATGCACCGTCCTGCCAACCCACGAACGTGGCTATGAAGGTTTGCTTCATTGACTGCAATGAAAGATATGGCGCCACGGCCTGAGAATGAGGGGAAAGAGCAGCTGCCTGGGCGAGGTTCTCTACCAACAATGTCCTGCCCGCTATCCAATGCGAGATGCTTGAGGCGGAATCCGACCCTACTGCCTGAAGGAACTGTTGAACGCTTTTACGGATTTCATCGCGCTGTCTAGATTCGCTGATGACGGCGAACGATGAAAACACAACGAGCACGATCGCCGATGCCGCGAGCACGATTTTGTGCCCGAACCTGAGATGTAAGCCCATACCTTAGGATCCGATAAGAATGCGGAAACGTTGCCGTCGGCGGGCATCTTGAGCTACCCGATACGGGCAACGGAGATTTTGTTGTTCTTGTCTTCACGACCGAGGCAGTGATCGCCTACCGATTACTGCCCCAGCAAGACCGTCAGGCTGGCAAAGCTGCAACGATCGAGATTTCCACGAGAATGCCAGGCTCGCACATTTTCGCTTCGACAGTTGCACGCGCAGGGCCCTTACCGGCAGGCACCCATTGATCCCAGACATCATTCATGCCGCCGAAATGAGCGTCGATGTCCTTCAGATAAATAGTCGCGGACAGGACGTGATTCTTGTCGGTCCCAGCCTCATCCAGCAGTCGCTCGATATTTTGCAGCGTTTCCCGGGTTTGCTGCGCGATGCCTGCTTGGAAGTCATTCGCAACCTCGCCGGACAGATAGACGGTGCCTTGGTGCTTCACCACCAAGCTCATGCGCTTGTCGGTGTGCAGGCGTTCAATACCCATTCGTGTCATTCCTTATCTTGTTGATCTAGCTCGATTTCATGAGACCAGCCCAGCGTCAGCTGTGGTGAAGGTGAGAACAGCCACCGCCGGGGGTAGCCACTTTTTACCTTCAAATGGAATTATTGTCTACCTTGGACTTTTAGGATATAAATGAACCCACAACAACGATCAACGCGTCAGGCCATGGCCGATAGCGGGCCGACTGAGCAACCTGGCGCTCCAGCAGCAGCTCAAGCGTGAGAAAACAAGAATGACAAGTCCCCTCGAACGTCCTCCTCGTAAGAATGAATTCCGAAAGGATATGCAGACTCGTCACCTGGTCATGTTGGCCATCGGTGGCACCATCGGTACCGGGTTGTTTCTTGCTTCCGGTTTTACCGTCGGTCAAGCAGGGCCTTTAGGTGCAGTCATCGCATATGTCATTTGCGCGGTGATGGTCTATTGCGTCATGTGCTGTCTAGGTGAACTCGCCGTGCACATGCCGGAAACAGGCTCCTTCAGTGCGTACACCACACGGTTCGTAGGTCCTGCTTCGGGCTACGCGGTTGCTTGGTTGTATTGGTTGAGTTGGGCAACTGCCATTGGCTCGGAACTGCTGGGAGCAGGCGTATTGATGGAACGATGGTTGCCCGGAGTTCCCGTCTGGGCCTGGGCGGCAATGTTCGGAGTGGTGATCACGGTCAACAATCTGTCCTCGGTGAGGGCCTACGCTGAAACAGAGTTCTGGCTGTCCCTGATCAAGGTCATCACGGTAATCGTCTTCATTGTCGTAGGTGGTCTGGCGATCAGTGGCGTGATCTCCGGCGGCGACCCGCAGACGACAGGCCTGGCGAACTTCACTAGGGAAGGCTGGTTCCCAACTGGCTTCAGCTCCATCGGGCTCGTGCTACTGGCTGTGGCATTCGGTTTTGCGGGCACCGAGGTGATCGGCATTGCTGCTGGCGAAACGGCAAACCCACAGCGCACCATCCCTCGTGCACTGAATGGAACTGTATTGAGGCTGGTGCTTTTCTTCATCGGGACCATCCTAGTCATCTGCATGATGCTACCGCGAGAGCAGGCTGGCGTATCCGAGAGCCCGTTCGTCGTGGTGTTCAGCAAAATTGGCATCCCCTACGCAGCTGACATCATGAATTTCGTAATCATCACTGCGCTTGTATCGGCTGCAAACTCTGGCCTCTACGCCGCTGCGCGCATGCTGTGGACACTCGGTGATCAAGGCCAACTGCCCCGCAGCTTTGCCCGACTGAACCGACGCGGCACTCCTACAACTGCAATTCTTTTCAGCATGGTTGGCGGAATCGCGGCACTGATGAGTAGCGTATGGGCAGCTGAGACGGTCTATCTGGTGCTGGTATCTATCGGCGGATTCGCAATCGTCGCGGTGTGGGTCAGCATCGCTGTCTGCCAAATCCTATTCCGTCGAGACCACATCCGCCGCGGGGGCAAGGTCGAAGACCTGAGTTACCGCGTGCGCTGGTACCCGGTTGTCCCTGTAATCGCCCTGATCTCTTGCTTGGGAGCATGCATCGGGATCGGCTTTGACCCTGAGCAGCGCATCGCGTTGTACGTGAGCCTGCCTTTCATTGCCCTTTGTTACGGTGGTTATTACGCCACTCAGCTGTACAAGAACTGGTTTGCAGCCAAGCACAACACACGCTCGTTGAGCGACGCCCGCGACACAGTGTCCTGAACCCCCAACCATCCCTGAAAATCATAAGAGCACACTATGAAGATTAAAGAGTTCGGCGTAGAAATCTGGATGAACGCCTACGAAACCAAGTGCAAATACAACTTGGCCGAAACCTGCGTCGAGTCCATCACCATCGAGCAATTGCTGGATTTTGCCGGCAAGAAAGAAACCATCCTTTCTGAACTGCTTCCGATGAAAATGACTTATGGCGCAATCGAAGGCTCCGACCGTCTGCGCAACGTTGTTGCATCGCTCTACGACAACCAGTCGCCCGAGAATGTCATCATCACTCACGGGGCAATAGGCGCGAACGCTCTGGTGCATGAGACACTGGTCGAGCCTGGCGATCATGTCATTTCGGTTGGACCTACCTACCAGCAGCACTACTCCATTCCGGAAAGCTACGGCGCCGACGTCTCGATTCTGCGCTTGCGCGAAGAAAATGCATTCCTGCCCGACTTGGAAGAACTCCGTGGCATGGTTCGCAAGAACACCAAATTGATCGCACTCAATAATCCTAACAACCCTACAGGCTCGTTGATGGATCGCGCGATGCTTGAACAGATCGTCGAGGTCGCACGTTCGGTTGACGCTTGGCTACTTTGCGATGAGGTATACCGCGGGACTGACCAAGTGGGAAATGGCTACACAGTATCCATCGCTGACCTGTACGAGAAAGGAATCAGCACCGCGAGCATGTCCAAGGCATATTCGCTCGCTGGCCTGCGCCTGGGCTGGATCGTTGGCCCCGTAGAGTTGATCCACGCCGTTTCGATTCACCGAGACTACAACACCATCAGTGTTGGCATGCTGGATGACCACTTTGCCTGCATCGCACTGGAGAACCGTGACAAGATCCTCGCTCGTAACCATGCTCTCACCCGTACGAACCTGGAGATTCTTGACGCCTGGGTTGCAGACGAGCCGAAGGTTTCATACGTCAAACCCAAGTCCGGCACCACTGCCCTGCTAAAGATCGATGCTGATATCTCTTCTCGTGATTTCTGCGTCCGCTTGCTGGATGCCAAAGGCGTGATGTTCACTCCAGGTAGTGCGCTCGATATCGAAGGCTATGTACGGATTGGGTATGCAAACAACACTGAGGTGTTGAAAGAAGGCTTGGAAAAGGTTTCTGAATTCCTACGCGAGTTGCGCTGATCCAGATGAGGGCCCGGATAACCTCCGGGCTTTCATTCATCCTTACGACCCCATTTCACTTTGCGCCGCCCAAGCTTTAGGTGTCGCTTCATCAAGATTGCTCGCTCTTGCGCCTGCCCCTACAACTTGATGGCGTGCCAACGAGTTGGCTTGTCAATTTATTTGTTGACAATCATCTTTTACCATCAAGAAAATACGCTTAATTTTACCGGAATCAAGCAAAGTAGAGCGCAAAAATGAGTAAGCCCACTTTCTCCTTGTCACCCACATTTCTTGGCGTCAGACGCACGGATATCGATGCAGACTACGTGATCGCGGGTGTGCCGCTCGATATCGCCACCGTCAATAGAGGCGGCGCCCGAGAAGCACCCTCAGCGATACGGCGCGCCAGCCGGATGCTAGCAGATGGCGGACATCCTGAAACGGGCTTCGATCCGCTGAACCTCGCTCTCGCAGACGCAGGCGATTTTAACATCGCATTGGGTGAGGTTGTTCAAAGTCTCGAACTCATCGAGGCCCAGGCACACCCAATCAAGCATTTGATTGCTCTGGGCGGAGACCATGGCATTAGTCTGGCGCTCCTCAGAGCGCTAAAGAAGAGGCTTGGCAAACCTGTACGAATAATACATTTCGATGCCCATGTTGATACTTGGCCTGACAGTTTCGGACAGAAGTACGGTCACGGCTCTGTATTCTATAATGCAATCCAAGAAGATCTGGTGGATGCTCATCATTTTGTGCAAGTTGGAATTCGCTCGCCGGTACAGCCCGAAGTACTTCGCTGGACCCTAGAGCAGGGGGTTACCATCCTTTCAGCGCAGACTGTTCACGAGATAGGTACAAGCGCTGTCGTGGAACGGATCCGCCAAAGTATGGGCACACACGAGCCTGTATATCTGAGCTTCGATATTGACGCGCTTGACCCATCATATGCGCCAGGCACGGGCACCCCTGAGGTTGGCGGCTTGGCTTCATGGCAAGTTCAGGCGATTCTACGAGGGCTCAGAGGGTTGAACTTCGTCGGGATGGATATGGTTGAAGTAGCACCTCCCTATGATCATGCTGAACTAACTTCTTTGGCGGCGGCAACGATAATCTGGGAGTACCTATGCTTGCAAGGCCCCGTTGTCGATGCAGTTTCCGAGCAATGAAAAATTCAAGCTCATGACTGCGCGCAACACGATAACAGCCCAGAAAAGGAGCCCTCTTAAATAAGCAACCTAGCAATTCCTCTTGAAGACGCCAGCTTTTAATTGCAATAGCGACCGCTCCTTGTGTGCACTATTGCTTTTAATATCTTTTTGACGCGCAGCTAGCCCTCTTCATCAGACAGTACATAATCTGGAGCATCTCACCCGCATACCTCGCGGCCGTAGCTTCGTACATATTAATCGTTTCACCCGTCCCTTGAAGCCCCATCAGTTGTATCTGCATTGCCGTGAGCGAATGCAGGCCAAGGGTCAGCCGAATGGACGCTTCAGAGGCTGAGCCGAGCAAAATAGCGCGCCACGCAGGCAACGTGTCCTTTTTTGTAAGGCGCCTAAAATCGTGCCAGGCCGACTTTTTAAATTTCAGCTACTAACTATAAAACCCTCAGCCTTATAAGGTTTATGGTCAACTATAGATGATTATAGGTTCGACTTTGCCTTGCGCTACCGCACTACGCATGGACCCGGAAAGCGAGCCCTCAGCGCCTGACGGATTAGGGGTGCCCGCCTCAGTCAATCAGCTTTTTGATCAGGTCGGCCGTGGTATTCACACCGTACTTTTTGAGAAGGCTTGCCCTGTGAATGTCGACGGTACGGGGGCTAATTCCCAGCTCCCTCCCGATTTCCTTGCTGGTTCCTCCACCGATGACCAGAGCTGCGACATCCCGCTCTCTCTTCGTGAGTGACGCGGCCACCTGATTGTCTCGGTCAGATGGCGACAAATCAACGAACGCCCAAGCTGCAAGCTCGTATGGATCCTCTCGGTTGAAAGCGTATCCACGGACCGTGACCCAAAAGTGCGTACCATCTACTCGGCGCATGATGCGGTCATCGGTGAAAACCACCTGGCGGGCAAGCAGTGGCTCAATTCGCCTTCCAGCGCTCTCGAAATCCTTTTCTTCTGGGTACAACACAGCAAACGACTGGTCGACGATATCCTCACGCCCTGCCCGGAACAGCTCTAGCGCGCGCTCATTACACTCAACCATGATCCTATTCTTGGCCACGATTACAGCCACGGGAAGATGAACAAACAGCTCACCGTACTCGATCTCTGTCTGTAATAGTTTCATTTTGGTGCCCTGGTGTCCTTCCTAAGCGAAACACGCACGATTTTGGACCAAATCGCCAACGGAATCCTCCACGATTACCTAGGTAATCGTTACCTATAGACCTACGTTATCCCAGTTTCTATAGTTTTGTCATTACATAAGCAAGACGGGAAATTAGAGATGAGCCTGCATAACGATTCCATCGTAGTGGACGGACTGGTTGTGTCCAAATGGAGCGAAGACGTATTTAGAGACATGAGAAAAGGTGGCCTCACGGCTGCAAACTGTACCGTATCTATCTGGGAGGACTTCCTTGGTACGTTAGATAACATCATTGACTTCAAGAAACTTATAGATGCGAACTCTGACCTTGTAACACTGGTTCGAAACACAGCAGAAATCCATGAAGCCAAAGCCAAGGGAAAAACCGGGCTTATCATGGGTTTTCAGAACAGCCATTGCTTTGAGGATCGCATTGAATATGTAAGCGTATTCAAAGAGCTAGGGGTCGGGATCTCCCAGCTCACCTATAACACCCAGAACTTAATAGGGACGGGGTGTTATGAGCGTGATGGAGGCCTCTCCGGTTTCGGCCATGAGATCGTTGCGGAGATGAACCGTGTAGGGATTTTGGTAGACCTTTCACACGTCGGACCTCTTACCTCTGACGAGGCCATTCGTGCGTCTTCAAAGCCCGTCTGCTACTCGCACTGCCTTCCCTCTGGGCTCAAAGAACACCCCCGCAACAAGTCCGACGAGCAGCTGAAATTCATCGCTGACCGCGGAGGGTTCGTCGGAGTGACTATGTTCCCGCCGTTCCTGAAGCGAGGAATCGAAGCCACAGTGGATGACTACGTTGAGGCTATTCAATACACCCTAAACGTCGTTGGCGAGGATGCAGTGGGAATCGGCACTGATTTCACACAAGGCTATGACAAGGGATTTTTCGACTGGATCACTCACGACAAGGGATCCTATAGGAAGCTCACCAATTTCGGCCCGATTTTGAACCCACTGGGTATTCGCACCCTCGGCGAATATCCGAACCTAACAGAAGCCATGCAAGCAGCTGGGATGAAGGACCGGGTGATTCAAAAGGTATTGGGAGAAAACTGGCTTCGCCTTCTGGACGACGTATGGAGCGTTTGACAGCCCCTTAACCTGATCGAGGCACTACAATGTATAATCAACAGCCTTACCTATCAGAGCGTGTCGAAACCGTGACCGCTTCGCCAATCGACGAGAATGCGCTATATCGCAAAGTAATCTGGCGCTTGGTTCCTTTTTTACTGATTTGCTACGTCATCGCTTACCTTGACCGCATTAATGTCGGCTTCGCTAAATTGCAAATGCAAGACGCGCTCGGGTTCAGTGATGCGGTTTACGGCTTAGGTGCGGGAATATTTTTCGTCGGCTATTTCCTTTTCGAGGTCCCGAGCAATTTACTCTTGCAGAAAATCGGAGCCAAAAAGACCGTAACGAGAATCATGGTTTGTTGGGGCGTAGTGGGATGTATGATGGCATTCGTCACAACGCCTATTCAATTCTATGTTTTGCGGTTCCTACTCGGGGTGTTCGAAGCCGGATTTTTCCCAGGCATCGTTTACTATCTTGGCTGCTGGTTTCCTGAAGCTCGCCGTGGTCAGGTTTTGGGCATGTTCATGGTGGGAATTCCTGTTGCGGGGTTACTGGGTGGACCTGTCTCGGGTTGGGCCATGCAGAGCCTCGACCTGGTGGCACAAATGCAAGGCTGGCAATGGCTTTTCATCGTTGAGGCACTACCAGCCATAGTTCTAGGCGTCATCGCTTTCCTCGTACTGGACGATAGCATCGACAAGGCGGGCTGGCTGAGCATACCAGAGAAGCGGGTACTTCTGGACGCGCTATCCAAGGACTCAAAAACAAACACCAATCACGCAGCTTCGCTGCGCCAACTACTACGTAGCAAGAAACTGTACACCCTGAGCTTCTCCTACTTCGCGTTTATCTGTGGCACCTACGCAGTCAGCTTCTGGCTACCGACCATGCTCAAGGTCGGCGGAGCCGTGACACCGGCTGAAATTGGGTGGCTCTCGGCAATTCCCTATACCGCAACCGTGGCTGTGATGGTCCTTCTATGCCGACATTCGGACTCTAGTAGCGAGCGGCGCTGGCACACCGCCGTACCCGCAGTTTTCGGAGCATTCGCTTTAGCTTTGCTGCCGGCGGCTGGTACCAATCTAGTTGCAGTGGTGGCCCTCCTCACGATGGCCACCGCCGGAATCGTGTCGACTATGCCACTCTTCTGGTCCTTAGCCTCTGACGCATACGCTGGACGCCCCAATGCAGCTGCTGCAATTGCACTCATCAACAGCCTGGGGCTGATCGGCGGATTTGCCAGCCCAGCAGTAATGGGCTGGATCAAATCCAGCACCGGCTCATTGAATAGCGGCCTTTATCTGGTGACCGCAGTCATCCTCTTGGGGGCAACTGCGGTACTTCTGTCGAGAAAATAGTCTTCCTCCGCCCTTCTCCACAGGCACCCATCAGGCCAATTGCGTTCTGATGGGTAGCCTTGCATCCCCTCAGTTAGCTCAATCGCGCTGACCCTTTCACAACCTCTAACGATTCCGTGAGGCCCTGGGAGGCCCAATCGACTGATTTTGTGAAGCGCACGAGATTTCGTGGCACGCAAAATCAAGTGAATGGCATTCTGGATCAAGCACCCAACCGGTCGGTAGGCGCTTAATTCACGGCAGCACACAGCTGCGCAGCTCACTCCTTGAATAAATCCAAATAGCGGACGAGCCATGATCTCCATCGAAACACCCACTTACTACTCAGCCACAAAGAAATACGACCTGAGCTATCCGACTCTTGAGCACGATATCGAGGCAGATGTCGTGGTGATCGGAGGTGGTTTTTCAGGGATCAATACTGCCTTAGAACTTTCTGAGCAGGGCATCACGAACATCGTCGTATTAGAGGCCCGATACCTAGGTTTCGGTGGTACGGGCCGTAACGGCGGGCAGATCATGGCTGGTATCGGCCATGATCTGGAAAAGATAAAAAGCAGCGTTGGAGACGAGGGGGTGCGCGAGATTTTCGAAATCAGCGAGCTTGGCGCGGGCATCATTAAAGATCGCATCGCCCGATATGAGATCGATGCCGACTTCTGTAACGGCTACGGCTACATGGGCTTCAACGCCCGCCAGGCAAAAACGCTTCGAACCTGGGAGAAAGATTTCAAGGCCATTAATCAGAAGGATGAAATCCGCTTCCTCTCCGGTAATGAGGTTCAGCAAATCATAGGCTCTGACGCCTACTCAAGCGCCCTTCTTCACATGGGCGGCGGACATGTCCACTCGTTGAATCTCCTACTCGGCGAAGCCAAGGCGCTCACAAGCTACGGGGCCAGAATCTTTGAGCACAGCCCCGCACTGGAGGTGATCTATGGCGATAGGATCAGGGTTCGTACAGGACGCGGCTCTGTCACCGCGAGCAAGCTGCTTTGGGCTTGTGACAGCTTCCTCAACAAACTAGAGCCAGAGTTGCACGCCAAGACCATCAATACGTACGCATTCCAGTTAATGACTGAGCCGCTCCCAGACGAACTGATCCAACGCATCAGCCCGATCCGCGGTGCGTACAGTGACATTCGCCCAGTGATCGACTACTACCGTGTTACGCGGGAAAACCGACTGCTGTTTGGTGCGGCGACGCCGTTCATTGAGCGGATTCCGGGGGATTTGAAGGCCTGGAATCGCAACCTGATGCTCAAAATTTTCCCTTATCTGAAAGATGTCCGAATCGACCTAGCATGGGGTGGCCCAATGGCCACCAGCGCCAACCTTTTCCCTCAGATAGGTACGCTTAGCGGCCGCCCAAACGCATTCTATGTGCAGGGTTACTCAGGTTTTGGCGTCACCCCCAGCCACATAGTCTGCAAAATTCTTGCTGAAGGGATGAATGCAGGCTCGTCCCGATACGGCCTACTCAGCTCTATAAAACATTCACAGATCGTAGGCAAGGATCGTATCCGACCTTTGCTGCTCACCATAGGCAAAACCGCTCACCAGATATCCGGCTTCTTCAACGGCCGTCGCTGAAATTCGTAGCCTAAATAGGAATGATCGTTATGACTCTCACCGCTGTACAAAAGAACGTAGATATCTCCGAGCTGGCGCCTTGGGGCACCGTTGCTGATCTCGGCTCCGTCATCTTGGAAGGTGAAGCCAAGGCATTTGGCAAGATGACCCACGGGGAGCCGACTGATGCCGTCAGCAGCGCCTATTTCGGGCTAACCCGCGGCAAATTCAGGATGACCTACCCTTTCAACGAGCATGCAGTTGTAGTCACAGGGTCAGTGCAGCTTACTGACGAGTCTACTGGCAAGGTAACTCGCTTCGATGTTGGCGACACTTGGTTCGTTCAAAAGGGCACACCGGTTCTTTGGGAGGTCCTTACCGATACCTTCGTGAAGCACTATCTCGCTGTCGCCTAAGCTTCCCGTCTGCGCAACCGGCCAGCGAGGTCGGTTGCGTTTGTGAGCTGAGAGCCATCCGCTGACACCTCAGCGTCATCTCGCGATGATCACTCCTTAGCCTCCTCCCCACCACATAGTCGTTTTGCATCTGCGCTCGCGTTCCGCAGGAAAGATGAGTTACGACAACTTCCTCGGTCCTCACGAGCCAGAACAGTCATTTCGGCCGCCTGACCATTAGTGGCCCATGCCTCCGCCTCTAGCTTGAACATCTATGGAGGCACGCGTGACTGTAATTCTCAGGCTGGTTCATTTCAGCTCACTCAGAAGGCGGAATGGGCTAGACCACATGCCATCATGATGGTTAACATGTTACTGAAGAACCCCATTTTGGGCTCCCTGGGTAACTGGAGTTCTCAGGAAGGGCGAAGAGGACCTCCGCCTCTTCACGGTTTTATGACAAAAGCCAAAGAATTCAGTGGCTTGCCCTTATGGAAAAGCGGTGGCCTATAAATTGCACACCAGCAGATGCCGGCCTTAGTCGCCCATCTGAACACAAGAACAGGTGCACCATGAATCAACACTCGACTCTCAATGATCGCTTGCAAGGGGCTATCGGTTACCAACTGTGGGAGTCGACACTAGCTGAGCAGTGCGGGGCCTTTCATCCTGAGCCACCCCGCCACGACGGTATCGAGAGCTTCGAAGGTGCTATCCTCCCGGCGCACATGACAGTGCCCGGCTATGCAGGCGCGAAGATCGGCACCAACTGCCCCCACATTCATCGTAATGTGAGGGATATCAAGCGCGATGGACACGATTTCTTTTACATCGTGCATCAAGTAGCCGGTAATGCCACTATGGATCATTGTGGGACCCAAAGCATTCTCAACCCAGGTGATTTGGTTTTACTGGATAGCTCACGACCAAGCGACTTTTATTTTTCAGGAATGTCGGAACAAATATCGATTTTGATACCCAGGCACAAAATCGAACATATCGCTAGCTCAAAAATCTCTCTCAACCAGAAAATACCCTCAACGTCCCGGGCAGGCGCAGTCGCCGGCTTCATCATGAATCAGTTTTTTAATGAAGCAGTTGAATCTGAAGATTTTGATGCTGTAATGGATGCCTTGTTGAATCTTATTCGCCCAAGTCTGACCTCTTCCGAGGATAAGTCTTGCAGCTATAATGAAAAGCTCCTGAAATCTCATTTTGAAAGGGCTCAACGATGCATTGAGGCCCAGCTTGCTAACTTTGAACTGACGCCGGAGATGATCGCATCTGACCTGGGCACATCGAAGCGCACGCTTCATCGTATCTTTGCCCAACATGGACTCTCAATTAGCAAATATATCTTGGACAGAAGACTAGACAAGTGTGCTTCTGAATTTGAGTCAGCCAATGATATTCAGAAAATTTCAGCTGTTGCCTTCGCCTGGGGATTTAACGACGTCAGCCACTTCTCTAGAGCCTTCAAATCAAGATTTGGAGTATCTCCACGAGGCTTTAGGAGCAAGGGGCAGTTCCAAGAAATCTCTACAAACTAAGATTTTTCCTGGACTGACGACGTTACCTCTAGGGGGCTGATACCCCCTAGAATCCAGTAACAAAATTCAATTAGGCCGCACCATCTTTGGCATGCGGTAACGCTGCTTGGCTGCACTCCAGCGTCTATACGAAAATTCGACATCTGTACATGCAGCGATTTTCTTTATCGACTGTATAATTTTTCTATGATCTCGAATACCCACCCTGGAGATCATGTGATACAAAAGACTCCAACCAATCAACGCATCATCCCAATCAACATGCTCCCCCAAGATGGAAAAAATATATGCTGGGATTTTTGCACTAGGATTTTCATCAAGAAATCTTACAGCATGATTTGAAACGGAATTTCCCCCAGACCCACACGCAGAAATAGAAATAGCCAACTGCCCCTCGTATGCCGAGTTCATGAGAAGGGGAGTCAAATCCTGAAGCAATTCACCCCATTTCACCTCATCCCCTCCAATAGCTACACAGCCTGTGTTGCCATGGGATGAAATGTGTAAAAAAATAGGGATGTTACCTTCAAAAATATCATGATTTGAATCTGACGAAGCAAGGAATTTAATTACATCTTTAAATTCCATTCTTGATTTCACCACAAATGAAATGGCTTCATGCCCCATGAGCTTGCAAGTTGCCTCCAGCGCCCTCGCCTCGGACCGCCCCGCAAATAGATCAATAGGATTAGGACTTTCAATTATTGCGACCCTTATCTTCGGCAAAACATTCTTCCCCTGAAAACCATGCAGCCAAGTCAAAAATCAAAACATATCTGCGTATCACCCTTTCGATAGCTTGGGAGATAATTAGACCCATAGAACTTGAAATTCTCTATGCCGAACGGCAAAAGCTCATCATGGTCGTGCGCGGCGAGACATTATACATTCTAGTAAATGGCCCCGCGCAAATGATCGCCGCGATCTCCGGACGCAGAGGTCTGATTCTAGCTCAGTCTTGACCTGGCTAGTCACGGGCTATGACGTTACTGTCATCAAATTAGATACAAGGCTTGAGCTGAGAAATGACTTTGCATCAGAAAGCTCAAATGCGTGCATAAAAAAGACCGGCATTCTTTCGAATGCCGGTCAAGCTGAGGTACCAAAGGTGAGTGGCCTCAGAAGATATGAACTGTATCGACCTACACCTCGTTCAGGACACGACCGAGGTTGGCGTAGATCTGCGGATTGCGCCACTTGTGCCAGCCGGCCAAGCACATACCGGCAATCGCTACCAGGAGCATCCCGACAGGAATCAGCGAGTTGAAGATCGACTCACCACCAGTGAGCAACGACATGTTGTTGATGATCAAGACCACACCGTAAGCAAGGGCTAGCGCACTCACCGCAGGGGCAATCAAGCGCTTCCAAATGCTGACCCCCATCGAGTCCTTGCGGAAGTAGCGAATAACCGCGATCGAAGCCAGACATTGCACGGCCAGGATTCCGATCGTTGCCGGAGCGCTACCCAATGGGAGTACCTGGGTAATCGGATCGGCACCTGCGGCACCGAAGATGACCAGAAGGGTCAGGCAAATGACGGTCTGGAGCGTGCTAGCAACATACGGGGTCTGATGCTTCTTATGGGTCACGGCCAGTATGCTAGGCAGGATCCGCTCACGTCCCATCGAGAAGAGGTAACGGGATAGCGAATTGTGGAAGCTGAGCAACACTGCAAACAGGCTAGTGATCAGCAAAATGTTGATGGCATCAGCGAGTGCAACGCCAACCAGTTTGGTCGACAACTGGAACCACACTCCACCTGGATCCTGCGTGATCGTATCGATGGCGACCGATGGACCGATTGCAACCAGCAACAGCCAAGAAGACACTGCATAGAAGAGCATGATCAAAATCAGAGCAGTAAAGGTTGCCCGCGGTAGGGTCTTGGCAGGGTCGCGAGCTTCTTCTGCATAAATCGCAGTTGTCTCAAAGCCCATGAACGCACCACCGACGAATACCAGTGCGGCACCCAGTCCGGTAGCAAAGACATTTGTCGGCTCAAAGGAAACCATACTGAAGCCTTCAGGCCCACCACCGTGCCCAACAACTGCGATGTCAAATATTACAATGACAACCAGCTCCGCGAGCATCAACAAGGCAAGGAATCGCCCATTGAACTCGACATTACGGGTACCAAACAGTTGAACCAGGATTGCATAGCCTATGCTTGCGACCCACCACTCAAGATTGATGCCTAAACGATGGAACGCCTCAGAGGTGAAGAACCCGATAAGACCATAGCACGCGATCTGCATGCCAGCATAAGCAACGATGGCCAAAAACGCAGAAGCAGCTCCCATCGGACGGCCGAGCCCGGTGGCAACATAAGCATAGAACGCGCCTGCGTTCCGGATGTGTCGCCCCATAGCGACAAAACCGACCGCAAAGAGCAGATAAACTGCGCCCACCACTAGGAAAACTCCGGGCAGGCCAACACCATTCCCCATTAAAATGGCTGTAGGAACAACCCCGATTAGGCCGGTCAATGGCCCATTTGTAGCGAGAACAAAGAATACGATGTTCCACATCCCTAGCGCGTTTTTCCGCAACGCTCCAGCTGGAGTAGATGTCTGCTCCATGATTACGCCCTCGTAAACGTGAAATTGTAATTGTCGTTTAAGGCGCCGAAGGCCTGAGATTGAACCCCTCTATGCATGCAAGGGGTATCACAGGCATCCGGACTTGGCACTACTAATAGAGAGTGATCACTCTTCGAACGATTTCGGATAATGCGTTTCGTTGAGCAAGGTTGCTTTGGAACCGAAAGTCATGTGCAGCAATTGCGCAGGCTTGGGGTCCCAGCAGAAGAAGCGCCCTATTGACCGCATCTGCTTGAGATCGACAACGACGACTGATTCAACCGGCATCACGGTTTCGGTCCAGAAAAGCACATATAGATCATCAGCCACGTCGTAGTAAGCGCACTTCTCGACGTCTGCGATGCCCTTCTCGGCACCGTTAACGCAATTCCAGGCCATCGTTTCTGCGCTGAAGTAAACGTGCTCATACCAATCATCTTCGCTGTAGCGGTAGAGGACGCGCTTCCCTGCCAGGCTGGACGATTTTCTGATGGGTGAGCCACCAGGCATGCCATCGACGACCGCCGCAGCAAAGCCGGTCTGAGTGCGTTTTTCACCAGCCTGCTCATGGAAGGAGGAAACGGCAGCGAGGATATCGCCGGTCTCGACTTTCCAGATCAGGGTTGCAGATTCCTGGTGAGCAGGCTTAAGAAATTCTACAAAAAGGATGCCTGGCCGGACCTCAATAGCTTCGTAGATTTCAGTGGCACTGAGGCCAGTCCCTTCGCCTTCCAGGATTTTCCAGCTCAGAGCGGTAGCGCTTTCGAATCGGTGCTCGATCAGCCATCCATTTTCGAAACGAATGTTAACCGTTTTCCCAGAGAGAAAGTCAGTGCTTACGTATTTGTGCCCTTCGAAGCCTTCGGCCATCTCTCCGAGCGTTGGCCAATCCGCAGTCGGGATGTACGCCTGGGCCTTCATTTCTTCTTCAATCTGGTAGGTCACAGATGTTTCCTCGTTACGATTTCGGCTGTGCCGAGACGCCTCCATCATAGGAACGCAATTCCGGACATGTCTTGGCTATCAGCGCCAAGTGTTGCCTCAGGGTGTCAACCTCATCACCGCTCGGCGCATGCGCGAGGTGGCGACTCTCAAGCACACAAGGCTAACCATCAAGCAAGTGAAATTTTGGCACTGTGAGGCTAGTGCTTGACTCCTACGGTCAAGATGGACGCGTATTTTCAGAGATAGCCTTCGGTCAACACACGAGGAGTTGTGTCTCGCTCTCGAAGAACTCTAATAAATGCAGCAGAGGTAGCGTTGATGAAACTTGTACACCGCAGTAAATTGTCGTTGCGTATTGCATTAGCGTGTGCAGCACCCGCCCTGTCAATAATCTCATCAACAGCGCAAAGCCTACCGCTGTATAGCGACGACGCGACAACGATCGACGCAAAGCTCGCTGCATCGTTTGGTATATTCACTAGCCGGGAAAGTTATGCGCAAAACCCCGAACAAACAAAGGGGTCTGTCTCTTGGCAAGAAGCTGTTTTCCAATATGGCCTCGATATCAAACACAAAACCGAAAATCTTGGTAGCACGTACGCAGCGTTGAACTGGGTTTCTAGCGCCACATTTGGAGATGGTGACGCAGCTGGTTGGTCTGTCGGAGATGAGCGGACTACCAAAATTGAAGACGCCTACGCAGGATGGAAGTCGGGGAATCTAGCCCCTATGCTGGGCGAGGATGGCATTGAGGTATCCTTTGGGCGGCAGAATATCGTGGTTGGTGATGGCTTCATTGTCTCGGGTGATGCTCTCGATTTCGGTAAAGGCTTATTGGACGGTCGCCTGAATCGCGGGGGAGCCTACTACCTGACCGGGCGCAAAAATTTCGACGAAACGGCAGTACTACGCCTAGGCGGCTCACAGGGCCTGCGCGGGGATCTGATGTGGCTCAAATCAGATAACAGGGCGCAAGCTTCACCAGAGACTGTCGTTGCCACCCTCGAAAACGTAACAGAGAAAGGCACCGTTGGCTTGACCGCGCTGAAGGTAGTGGACACCGATAAGGAGTTCGCCGATATCCTCTATCCCGAACGCAAGGATATGAAGATTTACAGCGTGCGCGCTAAAGGGGATGCGGGTGTTCCAGGGCTGTTCTTGGCCGGTGAGTATGCAAAGGAGCATAAAACCACGACGGATGAGAACGCCTGGTATCTTGAAGCAGGCTGGACCTTCAACGACGTACAATTCACTCCCAAGGTCAACTACCGCTACAGCCGCTTCTCTGAAGCCTACGACCCGCTGTTCTATGGTAACGGCCGAGAGCTGGGCACCTGGTTCCAAGGCGAAGTTGCAGGCAACTACGCCGGCCCGTTCAACTCCAACTCGACGATCCAGCAGGTCGGGTTGAAGCTTGCGCTGACCCCAACCTTCAACGCAGGCGCCCTTCTCTACAAGTTCGATACCCTCAACAAAGATGTCTTGGACCTCTCTGGTAAAGAGCTGGACATCTATGGCGAATGGACTGTTAACGAACACCTGCTCGTATTGCCGCTTGTTGGCTTCTACAAGCCGGATAACAGTGCCGAAAATGGTGGAAGCCAGCTCGGTAGCGATCGAACCAACGTCTACGCCCAACTACTGTTCGTTACCAATTTCTGATCCTAGAAGCGCGCCGAGGCAAGGCGCGCTTTCCTCTAGCAGCCCCGCATTTCGACGATCAAAGGTCACCATCAGCGGGGCTGCCCATCGTGAGATAGCCCCCTTATGCTTAGCTCGATGTCCATTCGCCTGAAAATTGTGCTCCTATCAGGCCTCTGTCTTCTGGTCATGATGAGCCTCACAGCGGGCATGAACATCTACCAGAACAGCAGTAGCAATCGTCTGATCAGTATTGAGAGTCGGAAGATGCTCACCAAGAGCGCAGAGGCTCAGCTACAGGCTCAAGCTGCTGAGCAAGCACTTGAGTTGCAGAGAACCTTTCACTCAAGCTTGCAACTGATGCAGTCCCTGGTGGATCAGGCTAATGACCTACGATCAATGGCTGAAAGCCGTGGATTGAGCGCCAGTGTTCTCCGCGAAGAGCTGGATCGGCAGCTTAGAACGGCCTTCGATCACAACCCAGACGTAGTCGGCATATGGCTCGCTTACGAACCCAATGCTCTCGATGGCAAAGACCGCGACTTCATTGGTGACGCGGAGCGCGCCTCCAACGAGTCAGGTCGATTCGGTAGGGTTTTCAACCGCGGCAATGGTCAGTCAGTGAAATTGATTTTCACAGAGAGCGACCTCAGCAAGACTGACCTAAGCCTCAGCGGCGCCCCGTACAATAGCTGGTATACGTGCCCCCGGGACTCCCAAGCCGCGTGCCTAATGGATCCATACTCCGATACGGTTGCCGGTAAGCGTTTGCTCATGACAACCCTTTCAATGCCAGTGATCTTTCAAGGCAAGGTTCTGGGTGTAATCGGTGTAGACATTGCTCTTGACACAATCCAAGCGACTATCAACAAGGCACAAAGCGAAATTTTTGCTGGGGCCGGCCGCATAGTTGTCACCTCCACGAGCGGTGTAATTGCTGGATTCAGCTCAGACCAGAGCAAGGTAGGCGAGCCTATAAACGAGGTATTGGGCACAGACAGCCGTACTGTGCTGGAGGGTTTGGCGCAGCAGGACACACAGATAACCTCTGAGCACGGCACAATCCGCGCGATTCATCCGGTACAGCCCTTCCCAGGAGGCAAGAATTGGGGGGTCACTATCGAACTACCCCAGCAGGTGCTGCTTGCCGATTCCGACAGGCTTCAAGAATTGCTAGATCAGGTCCAAATCGAAGGCGTGTCTAAAACGGTACTGGTTGCATTAATCACTGCGGCTCTCGGCCTACTTCTGATCTGGCTTACCGCTACTGGCCTCACGCGGCCGATTAACAACGTGGCAGCCATGCTCAAAGATATTGCCAGTGGCGACGGTGACCTGACCCGGCGACTGGCCTATAGCAAGAAAGACGAACTGGGCAACCTGGTTGGATGGTTCAACCGCTTTCTTGAAAAACTTCAGCCCACTATTGCCAACATCAAGCAGAGCATCACTGATGCTCGTGGCACTGCCGACCAGTCCGCCGAAATCGCTCGTCAAACCAGTTCAGGCATGCAGGTCCAGTTCCGCGAGGTGGATCAGGTTGCCACCGCAGCCAACGAGATGAGCGCCACAGCTCATGATGTTGCGAATAGCGCATCTAACGCAGCACAAGCAGCGATCGCTGCTGATACGGCCGCTAAAGACGGAATCACCATCATCGATCGCAGCACCCGAGATATCAGTGCATTAGCGGCCGAAGTGAGTAAGGCCGTAGTCGAGGTCGAGGCCTTGGCATTGAGCAGCAATGAGATCGGTTCTGTGCTGGAGGTGATCCGCAGTATTGCTGAGCAGACAAACCTTCTAGCGTTGAACGCTGCAATCGAGGCAGCACGCGCAGGTGAAAGCGGAAGAGGTTTCGCGGTGGTCGCGGACGAGGTCCGTAGCTTGGCACGGCGAACTCAAGACTCTGTCGAGGAAATCCGCGGCGTAATTGAGCGTATACAGGGCGCCACGCGTGGCGTTGTTGCATCCATGCACTCCAGTCAAGTCCAGGCACAGACGAATGCCTCGCAAATCCAACAGGCAGCCCAAGCGCTGGCGAAGATAGGTGAGGCCATCACGCTTATCGGCGACATGAATCTTCAAATCGCAAGCGCCGCCGAGGAACAGAGCGCGGTAGCGGAAGAGGTGAATCGCAATGTGTCTGCGATACGTACCGTGACTGAAACGCTGACCGAACAAGCTAATGAGTCGGCTCACATTAGCAGTCAGCTCAACTCGCTCGCGAGTCATCAAAAGCAGCTCATGGACCAATTCAAGGTCTGATTCAGCAGGTGTCAAAGCTAACATTGGCACCGTAAGTCATGCTCCTGACAGCCTCAGTCAAGATAGATGAGGCTGCCCAGAGTACCGTCAAGGATTATTCCGCCAGCTTTACGGCTACTGCCGTTCTGCCTCATTGATGGAGCCTGCCCGAATGAGCGATGTCACCCTTCTGCCTAGCGTTAACAGTTTCCTTGCACGTGACCATGGTCACTACATCAATGGCGGTTACTCCCCCAGCTCCACGTCCGCAAAAATAAAGGTCATCAACCCTGCTAACAGCGAAGCTATTGCACAAGTAAGCGAAGGTAGTCAGGCTGATGTCGACCAGGCGGTTTTGAGTGCTCAAGCAGGTTTCAAGATCTGGTCGAAAACCAGTCCAGCAGCGAGGGCAGCTGTACTGTTCAAGCTTGCAGATCTTTTAGAGCAAAACAGAGAAGAGTTGGCTCAGCTTGAGACAGTACAATCTGGCAAGATCATCCAGATTTCGCGGGCATTCGAGGTCGACCAAGCAGCTCATTTCCTTCGTTACTACGCAGGATGGGCGACTAAGATCAACGGTGAAACCATCACGCCTTCCCTGCCCTCCTTTGCCGGCGAGCGTTACACCGCCTTCACTTTGCGTGAACCTGTGGGCGTTGTCGTTGGGATTGTGCCGTGGAACTTCTCCACCATGATCGCTATATGGAAGCTTGCATCCGCTCTAACCACAGGTTGCAGCATCATCATCAAGCCTAGTGAATTCACTCCTCTCACAATCCTGCGCATCGCTGAGCTGGCAACACAGGCCGGTCTGCCAGCTGGTGCCCTCAACGTAGTAACAGGCAGCGGCCTGTCCGGGAAGGCTCTCATTGACCACCACGGCACAAACAAGGTGTCGTTCACTGGCTCGGTCCCAACGGGTATTGCGGTAGGCAAGAGCGCAATGGAAGCCAAGCTGACACGCGCCACCTTAGAGTTGGGCGGCAAGAACTCCGTCGGGTTCCTGCGTGATGTGGAACTCGACAAGGCCGCAGATGGCATTATCGAGGCTGGCTTCCTGCACTCCGGCCAGATTTGCGCTGCGGCTGAACGCTTCTTCGCGCATCGCTCTCAGATCGAACCACTTATGGAAAAACTGGCACAACGTCTGGCGACCCTAAAGATTGGTTCCCCCCTGGATGAGTCGACCCAATTCGGCCCCGTTACCAACAAGCAGCATCAGCAAAAGCTTGAGGCGTTCTTCAAAACCGCCCGGAACGAAAGCAACACCATCGTGTTCGGTGGCAACGCTATTGACGGCCCAGGTTGCTATGTAGAACCGACCATCATCCTTGCGAACTCGGCCAAAGACACCTTGCTGAATGAAGAAACCTTCGGCCCCATCGCTACGTTCCTTCCTTACGACACCGAGGAGGAACTGCTTCACCTGATGAACGACACTCCGTACGGTTTGAGCGCGAGCATTTGGACCAATGATCTCTCCAAGGCGTTGCGCTTGGTGCCAGAGATCGAGGCGGGAACAGTTTGGGTAAATATGCATACCATGCTGGATCCGGCAGTGCCGTTTGGCGGAGTCAAGGCTTCGGGCATCGGCCGTGAGTTTGGTGCTGCGTTCATTGATGACTACACCGAGCTGAAGTCCGTGATGATTCGCTACTGATACTCAGTATGTGACACCAGACCCCGGCTTGGCGTATGCAGGCTTCGATCAAAGCACCGTCGGCCAACAAATCCCGATCCGGGTCGAAGGTGGCGTGATGGTAAACGCAACGGTTGAAGCGCTCCCCTTCTTCGATCCTGACAACAAGCGACAGGAGCTTTAATGATGAGCAATCTCCAGCTAGTACGGAGTGCGAGCAGCACGGCAGTCCCCCCCGTCGCCTTGCAGGACCTCACGGAATTTCCGCGAGTTGGATTTCGCGGTGCGGATGCGGCTGAGTACCTGAGAGGCCGCGGCTTCGATTTGCCAGAAATCCCCAACCGAGCGCTGGCTCAGCAGGATGGGACAGTCGTGGCGCGCTTATCGCAAACGGAGAATTTCATTCTTGGATGTGGCAGCGATGTGGGTCAACGCGTTGCGGATGAGGAAGCAACCTAGGAACTCGACCACCGTGCAAACTACCTCTTACCACGGGAGGATAGCCACGCCTGGTTCGAATTGAGCGGCCCGGCAATCGAGCAAGTGATGGCCAAGGTTTGCGGCGTCGATCTTCGATCAACGTCCTTCAGCGAAGGTCAGGTGGCTCAGACTTCAGCAGCTCGCATCAATGTGATTGTGATTCGATCGAAGCGGGATGACATGTCGTGTTATCACTTGCTGTTCGACCGAGCTTCGCGCGACTACTTCCACGGCGCAATTTTGGATGCTATGCAGGAGTTCCGACCCGGCTAGCAAAGTACAAGTACATTATTGCTCCGCCTCTGTGGCGTACCGTTGGAACGTACGCCACTTCCTCTTGAGCGCGCTCGCTGCGACAACCGAAGTTCGCTAGATATTTGTGGCCAGTCAGGGCTCATCACAATCGTATAGGTTGTCACGCCTGACGCGGCCCCTGCTTCCAGATGTAGTCATCCCCTCTCTCTAGTCTGGCTCGTCCATAAGAGTGAAAACGTAGCCTAAGCCGTACCCCCATTAGCGGTCCGCAATCCCCTCTGCCACAGTGCCCAGCAATTGAGGCAAAGGCGTGATGCGGTTCTTATCGCGTCGTCTGTGAGATATAGCTGATAAAGAGGCGGAACAGCTCAGAGTGGCTGGAAATCTCCAGCCGTTGATAGAGGTTGTGCTTGTGGACTTTTACCGTTCCCTCAGAAAGGCCGAGCTGACGGGCGATGGAGGTGCTGCTATGGCCTTGAAGCAGTAGCTTGGCTATGTATCGCTGGGCCTCGGTCAGTTGGCCGAGTGCACCGACGAACGCACTCTCCAGCTTGCTGTCCACATCAGTGGCTTCTACAGCGTAGGGCAATTGGCGACCATGTTGCTCCAGCGCGGCACGGATCAGCGGCGTGAGTTGTTGCAAATAAACGACTTCGTTGTCACTGAAGGAGCCATGCTCTTGAGCTTTCATAAAGCTGAATACGAGCGCGGCGCGTGCCTGCAAATGAACGATATAACTTATCTCGTCTATCTTTGTGCCGTGAGTGGATGACACACAGGGATGGATGTCAGGCGAGATGGCGAAGCCGGAAGAAAAAAAACTATCCGGAGCAAGCTCAGCCATTCTCCATAGCCCACCAGGATGGCGGTTCATACTAGCAACGTAGAAGGGATCGAGCAGGTAACCACCTCGGCTATAAGCATCAAGCGTGCGTGAGGAAATTTGTCCGTTATAGCCGTTATAAAGCAGTACCGCTGGTTGGTCGAAGCGAAATAGGTAGAGGCAGCTCATATCGAAACTGACCATGCCATCCAGTAGCGTACAGACACACTGTCCAAGATTGCCGCCGCCGATGGCTGCGATCAACTTCGCCACAACGTTAGCATCTTGGGCGTCCATCACAATTCTCCTATTCGACGGCGCCTTGAGGGTATTGCTCTCGCACCACTTGGCGAAAGCGGCCAATCCGTCTCGGCGAGACTCTCCAAATTCTGAAGAGCCGACCCTCCTATACTATCGCAGTCAAACGTAGAGAATCCACGATCAAAAAAGCCTAACTCGAGCGAAATCCGGGGCTTCTTCTCCATGTGACGGACAGTATGCGACCATGAGTTCCTGCATCCGCTTTCGTCGATTCTGGGGAGCCGCGAATGACAAAATCTGGGCTACGAAGGGGAAAATTACGCATTTCATAGGCAGTAACCGTGTTTGTGACTGGTAGTCGAGTGGCATGATTCTCGACGAACAGCCAT
This sequence comes from Pseudomonas sp. RW3S2, assembly GCF_014268955.1. Taxonomy (NCBI): domain Bacteria; kingdom Pseudomonadati; phylum Pseudomonadota; class Gammaproteobacteria; order Pseudomonadales; family Pseudomonadaceae; genus Pseudomonas; species Pseudomonas sp. RW3S2. The sequence continues at coordinate 204,902 of NZ_JABWRM010000009.1, forward strand.
TCTAGAGTTACCAAGACTGAGTTATGCCGAGAGTTCGCAACGACCTAGGAGATCGGCATCCTTGCCGCATGCTGATTGGAAACATATTGCGTGACCACGAATATTAACGGCCTGGCGAAGCTCATCCGAAACGCCAGGTCTTTATGGACACTATGCTACCACCCTAGAGCACAACAGCATTTCCGAGAAACAAAGGCCATCTTAGGTACCATCTGAGCCGTCTGATCATGCATTCTTGAATGGCCTGACGGAGGCGACGATCGATGGTTTGTTTTCGAACGGCGTCAAATGCAGCTGTTTGTTACGATTGACGAGATAGTACAACACACCCGGAACGACAAGAGCAGGTAGCCACGAGATATCAGTACCAACGAGATTTGCGATAGGGCCTTTATAGAAGGAAAGCTCCATGAAAGGTATCTGTACAATTACGGCAAGAGCGTAAATGCACAGCGTACTCCAGTTGACTTTGCCGTAGATTCCATTGACATCATACATCGCGAGAACGCTATAACGGCCCTTGCGAATCCAGTAGTAATCCGCGAGATTAATTGCACTCCATGGCACCAGCACATAAACCTGACCGATAAGAATATCACTAAAGTACGCACTGAAATTATATTGAGCGGCTATGGCGATCCAAGTCACAATAACGGCCACGATAGCCATTATGAGAAACTTGGTCAACTTCCCGATTCGAGCAGTACCTTTGAAGCCGGTAAAAATGGTTGTAGTGGACATGTACGAACTGTACAAATTCATCACATTCCACTCAAGCACTCCGATAATAATCACTAAATAAGCGATCTGCTCGTAGCCGGGAAACAGCTTTGCAATGGCGCTACCTGGGTCAGAGATAACATCTAAGGCTGCTGTAGCCATGATCGCGCCCAGCAGCATTACAACTGAGGACCCCACTACAATGCCCAAATAGCTGTACCAAAAGGTCGAACGCGTAGCAGTGCTGGTTGGGAGATAGCGCGAATAATCAGCTACGTACGGCCCCGCGCCGAGAGTCCAAGAAGCGGCTTGGGTGACTACTAGGCAAAAGATGGCAAACTTGAAAGCACCACCTGTCAACTGCCACGCGCCGCTTGGCAAGCCGTGTTGAAGCACGGTATAGGCCGCTAGCGCGAAAATGATGCTCGAAATCGCGCTCATCCAAACACCAATACGGTGAATCAGTTCATATCCCACATACCCTACGATTAGGGTGAGTGCACCGAACAGGATGATTGCATTATTGTCAGAGACCGGCACAACTGCCTTGATTGAATCCCGCATGACTACTCCGTTCGCCGCCGTGAACAGAATATAAGCGAGCACTACAATAGCAAGGGGCAAGCCAGCGCCAACCACGCCGAATTGCGCTCGACTCTGAATCATTTGCGGGATTCCCAGGTGCGGGCCTTGCGCGGAGTGTGCCGCCATGAAGATCGAGCCAATCAGGTTTCCCAAGATTAGACCTACCACTGTCCAGCCGAGATTAAGCCCAGCCACCACACCGAGTGCTCCGATTACCATTGTGGTGACCTGCATGTTAGCGCTGCACCAGATAGTAAAGAGTCGCTTTGGCGATCCATAACGTTCATTCTCAGGAATGAATTCTACACTTCTACTTTCGATCTCCATTATTTGTTCCTTCTTGCCGGGTATTGTAAATTTTTTTTGGCAGTACAGGTTTTTAAGAGCCGCGCTTTGTTATGATTAAACTTGTGCCCGGGCTCCGAGCATTTAAGCCGCGGTGTAACCGTTATCGACGAATAAATGCGTGCCATTCACAAAACTGGAGCCATCACTGGCGAGGAATAATGCAGCGTTAGCAACTTCTGTAGGATCGCACATACGTCCCTGCATATCCTTAAGAACGGCGTCGGAAATAACGGTACCATGCTCACGTAGCAAGTCCAGTTCACGCCGCCCATGCGCCGTACCGATGAAACCTGGACAGATAGCATTACTGCGGATATTGCGCTCTCTAAATTCAACTGAAATGGCACGCGCGAACATGTGGCAAGCACCCTTTGAGGTGCAGTACAAGACTTCCATAGGAGTACCCACCACCCCAGAGATAGAAGAGGTGCAAATTACGCTGCCGCCCCCCGCGGCGATCATGCCCGGCAGAACCGCACGAGTTACGAGAAACATGCTCTTAACGTTGATTGCCATCAGTCGATCCCAGTCATGTTCGCGGGTTTCTAGAAACGGCCCGACATGAATGGTACCCGCATGATTCATCAGTACGGTGATTGCTCCAAAGTGCCGCTCGACGTTCGCTACTGCGGTCTGTACTTGCTCGCCATTTGATACGTCCGTGGCTACGAAATAGGCGCTCCCACCCTCAGCATTGATGCGATCGGCCACGTACGCCCCATCACTGCTCGGTAGGTCGAGGATAGCTACCTTAGCTCCTTCACGAGCAAACAGCTCGGATGCGGCGAGACCACAGCCTCCTGCACCGCCCGTGATCAGAGCGACTTTTCCTGCCAGACGTCCCATTACGCTTCCTCCAGATTTATCAATCATCGAATCGATAGAAGGAAAGGTAGGGATGGGTGGTGAGGACGTCCATATGCCAAACGGTATACGAGATCCATGTGATTGTTTTTTAAGTGTTTTTTCACATCCTGGTATGAGAAACATCCTCTCGCACACAGCCACAACTATCCAGGTTGTCGAAAAAAGCACCCCAGAATTTTCGTCTCGATTGCCGTATATACCCCCTCCTACGTGCCCCTAGGGCAATTGGGACTTTCGGCAAGACTTGTCCGACAAAGGGGTAGCGGCAATTGTGATCTGAACCAGCGACCAGGACACCGCTGCTGCACCTTTAGGATCATGGCTGATCAGGAGTCAAACCATGCGTTTGGCGCTGCTAGATAATGATTCGAGCGAGCATAGACAAGACATTTCCATGTCGATTGGCGCCTAATCTCGTAGCTCCATCCTGATTGAGATGTGGCTTCCTGTTCTGGCGCCTTATGCAAAGATGGCGCCGCTAAGGTGAATCCGATGGATAAAAGAACAATATATACAAATGGTAGAATCTATACTGGCAATCCTGCTCAACCATGGGCAGACACCCTCGTCATCCAAAACGGGCGACTTTTAGCCGTCGGTTTTGCGTCAGATCTGCAACGAGTAACCCAAGGATATGCGGCAATTAACCTCAAACAAAAAATGGTAATGCCTGGAATTCACGATGCTCATATCCATTTACTGCTTAGCGGGCTGAAGTTTGGATTTGAGTGCCGCATCCGACCAAACGCGAATAGCAAGCAACTTATCGAAGACATCTGCAATTGCCGAAAATGCAAAAGCGGTACGCTTAGCAGCTGGGTCATTGCTGGCGAATACAATCCGTTCGCAATAGAAAAAGGCCACCTTGACAGGAAGCTGTTGGATGAGCACTTCCCCGACCGACCGGTTTTCATATCCGATTACACCATCCACAATGCACTGGTGAACTCCAAAGCGCTGGAGATCGCGGGCTTGAACAGCGATGTAACGGACCCTAATGGGGGCCACTTCGTCAGACGCGAAGGAAGCAGTGAACTCACTGGAGAACTGGTCGAGCGAGCGCGATGGGCCGTAAGCGCCGCTATTCCCGAGTACTCATCGGATATCTACGAGGATGCACTTCGCTGGTCGGTTAGCATGGCCCATCGATACGGCATCACTTCCGTTCAGGAAGCGTCTGCGTCACTGCCTGAGCTAAAGGCACTGAGGGCCCTAGACTCAGTGGATGAACTCAACCTGCACGTTGCTGCACACCTGGTGTGGCAAGAAGTCACCTTCTCGGGTGGTGCCTCGCTTGAGCAACAGGACGACCTCATATCTAGGCACAGGGAGCATCTGACGCAGCATGTCGACACTCGCTTTGTGAAGTGCTGGCTGGATGGAGCGCCGCTTCCCCCTCATTTCACTGAATCTCGAATAGACAACGAAAATAAAGTCGATCTCTCCAAAATCGTCATCAGCGAAGATGATCTGACTGCCGCTCTGATCAGACTTGACCGGGATGGTCTGACGATGAAGATGCATTGCGCTGGAGAGGGTGCTGCGCGCGTCGCGCTCAATGCCGTAGAACGCATGCGTGAACAAAACGGAAATCAGGGCCCGTTCCACGAAATTGCGCATGCAGGCTTCATTCATGTGGACGACAGAGGTCGACTGGCTGCGTTGCGGGTTGTTGCTGAGATGTCGCCAGCGCTGTGGCACAACACCTCCCCGGAATTCAAATCCCTCAGCACCGGCTTCAAATTTAACACGATGCACCGACTCGGAACTCAAGTAACGGTAGGGTCGGATTGGATAATTACTGAAAACCCTAATCTATTCCCTGCCCTCCAAGGAATGTTGCTGCGTGGCGAAGAAAGTGTGGATTTGGAGACTGCGCTATTCATGATGACACTAGCAGGTGCGAAAGCTGTTGGTAAACAAGATCAATTTGGCTCCCTGGAAGTAGGAAAATCTGCTGACTTTATTGTGCTAGATCGCAATCTCTTCGAAATCGAAAAAAATGAAGTTGGCGACACTCAGGTCCTGCTCACCGTTTTCAAAGGTAAAGCCGTTTATTCGGCAGATGCAGGCTTTCAATGAAAATTAAAAATTCGGTCCCTCTGGGAGTCATTGAAAAATACAACCGGCATTGCACGCACTTTAATTCCGGCAAGGTCGATGAGCTTCTTGCGGACTTTTTTACGACCGATGCCTTCTGGAGCGGCGCCGGACTTCCGGAACGGCGCGGTCACGAACAACTCCGGGAGATGTTCATTGAAGTTATCAGCGCACAGACGGTCGCTCATAGTCATGGCGAAAGTGCCTTCAGCGAGACCACAGGATGGGACTGCCGAAACTGGCATGTCACCCCCATGGACAGCATGGCTCAACCTTGGACATTTAGGGCCCTGTTTTACTGGACGTGTATAGGTGAACAGTGGCTGTGCGAAGCCGTCATGTGCTACCCCTTGGAGGCATGAGGTTTACAATGATCAATTCATCCATCCCGATTGTCATCGTCACCGGTTTTCTGGGCGCCGGAAAAACTACTTTTCTACGCTCCTTAATCGAAGCTGGTGAACTGAGTAAAACTTTGTTCATCGTCAATGAAATAGGCGAAGTAGGTCTCGATCAGCAGCTACTTCAAGCATCTGGGGCTAAAGACCCCATACTATTATCAGGTGGTTGCTTGTGCTGCGAAATGAAAAATGACCTCGGCTACACACTGAGAGATTTGTACCTAAAATGGCCTGACAAAGCCAATCCACCCATTGACAAGATAGTGATTGAAACATCCGGCCTTGCAAGCCCTGCTTCCGCCATCCTCCAACTGGCTCAAGACCACTGGTTAAGGGATCGCTTCCGACTGTCACAAATTATAGGAGTAATTGACAGCGAATTTGGCCTAGAGACACTGAAAACCAATGAGCTTGCCGTAGATCAGGTCATCTATTCCGACACTGTATTTCTGAGCAAACAAGACAAAGTCAACGCTGAACAATCCGCGCATCTTACCGAGTGCATTCTAAGAATAAACCCACGCATCAAGATCAAAGGAGTTAATGGCAAGGATATCAAATCAGCAGATTACTACTTTATGTCACCCGCTAGGACTGACACCATGCGGCAAGTCAGCAATCCGTCAGTCGATCATCTTCTGGAATATAGCACTACCAATATTTCAATGCCAGACGCCATCCCCTGGAAGTCTCTCGCCAGCGCATTGGATGAGTTGAGCCATACTTACCAAAATGATCTACTGCGTGTGAAAGGTGTGGTTTACATCAAGGAGCTGATCACCCCGATTGTTATACATGGTGTGCGCGGTACATTTATGCAGCCGGAGGTACTTGCGATGAAAGATCATACTCATGCGAGTCTGACCTTGATCAGCGCTGGAACCCATGCAAACTTCATAGCTGAACACCTAAGCCGACAATTGCTCGCTTAAGCTCTAACACCCTCGGCGGGTGCACGCCGCTTTAAAAGCAAACTTTAACTTATAAAAAGAATACTGATATGACTCCGCCTGCGATAGATCTTTTTTAATCGCACAGTCCTGTCAGCTTTAGCGCCACCCCAACTTATCACGCAGACTTGCGTGCATGCCTAAATCAATTACAAACAAAGGCTAAGACAATGCGCAACCTCATCACCTGTTTTATTGCAATAATTGCATCTTTCAACACGTTTGCAGCCGACATGAATGCCAGAGATTTCATAGCGGCGCCTGACGGAACCGTGTTAAGCGCCTACTATCTATCCTACTCGCACTCGACAAATTTTCGAGGCGATGGCGACACATATAAAAATGCCAAGGCCACAGTCACGGCCTTCGCTTTCCGACAGGTTCTGTATACAGACCTATGCGGTGTCATCTGCACTCCACAGTTTGTCATTCCTTACGTCGACATTGACAGCCGATCGCCAGGTCAAATGGGAAGCGGGTCTGGAAGTGGGGTGGGCGACCCTCAAATTGGCGGCACACTATTTTTGATCAATAACCCAAACACCCAGACCTACAGCGGCTTCATGACGCTGCTGACGGTACCTGTTGGCGAGTACCACTCACAAAGTCCAGATGTCTCCCCCGGAGGAAACAGATGGGTGCTTGATCTTCTATATAACTTCACACAGGGCCTGGGCGAGCGCTGGGTCGTAGAAGCCGACTTAGAGGCTTTGCTATTTGGAAAAAACAACGATTACTACGGCGAATCACTAGAGCAAAAACCAGTGTTCCGACTCCAGACCTTTCTGTCGTATGCATTTACCGACAACACCTATGGCGCACTTCGGTTTATACAGGGGCAAGGCGGAGAGGCTCGGTTCGATGGTGCAACCCTTTCCGATACTGAGCAGAAGTACACCCAACTGGGCGTAGAGATTGGACACAAGCTCGATCAAAAAAACCAGTTCATGCTCGCGTTAACCAAAGACTTGGACTCAAGCAACACATTCCAGGGCGCCCAAGCACTGCTTCGTTTCGTCCATGTATACTGAGCTGAGCGAATATCATAATGACTATAAACAGCACAACCAGGCAGCATGCAGACTCTGAGATTTCTTCAGTAAATCTTCGCTTGACTGCAATTATCGTACTGGCTTCTTTTCTTCCCCTTGTCATGATGACAGCGCCGGCCTTCACTGCTCAGTTTTCCAGACAACTCGAATTAAATCCTGCGCAGATCGGCAGCTTGTTCATGGCGGAACTGGGTGCGATGAGTCTTGCCACCCTACCGGCACTTTTCTGGATCAAGCGCGTAAACCTTCGTACTGCGGCGGTTGTTTCAAGCTTGATATTTTTGACTGGAAACCTGTTATCTGCCACTGAGCCTGGCTACAGCTACCTGCTGCCTCTGCGCTTCTTTACGGCGCTCGGAGGCGGTTCACTCATGATCATTTGCATGAGTACCGCCGCAACGCTCCCCAACCCCGCTAAGGCTTATGGGCTCTGGGTTCTCGGGCAACTGCTCGTGGGCGCGATAGGCATCCAGGTATTGCCAGGTTTATTCGATCGATTTGGGTTGGCTGTTGGATACCTTCTGATGGCATCCCTGATGGTAGCTACGTTGAAGCTGACCAAAGCATTCCCAAGAGCGTTATCTCCGGTCCATACAACGACCCAATCCCTAGCCCACAAAGGGAGTGTCATCCTAGGACTGCTTGCAGTTTTCGTGTTTGACTTGAGCATAAGCGGCGTCTGGACATTCATTGGAAGCATCGCCGCCGCCAGCGATATCTCCATCCAAAGCAGCAGCTCCATCCTCGCGGTAGCTACGCTTATGGGGGTTGCAGGTGCCGGAGTTGCTTCGCTGACAGGCAGCCGCCCTTCAAGGATGCCTATGACGGTAGCGGGCTATGTTGCCCTTGTCACCTCTGTGCTGCTACTGCTCGATAAGCCTGACCTGTTGCGCTTCGCCTTTGCGGCCTTGGCATTCAAGTTCACCTGGACCTTCGTTCTTCCTCTGGTGATGGCTTGCATTGCGGACCTCGACCCCTCCGGCCGCTTGATGAATATCACCAATCTGGTCGTAGGCGGCGGTTTGGCACTGGGCCCTGCTTTAGCCGGCCAACTGATCCAGTCACAGGGCGCCTACACACTCACCCTCCTTGGCTCAGCTGCTCTGTGCTCAGTCTCGTTGGCGCTGGTGCTTTTGAGCCGAGCGTCGCGATCAGTCTCAACGTGACAACCTGAAGCGAAAGCCACCTCAGTAAGGCGCCAAGGCTCCACCTTGGCGCCACTCCTTGGCAGGCATGCCAAATCGCTTGCGGAACTCTCTGGAGAAGTGCGTATTGCTATTGAAACCACAGTGATACGCCACTTCACTAATCGTGAAATGCCTGAATGCTGGCTCCCGCAACATTTTCCTGCTTAGATCCAAACGCCGCTCCCTGATGTACTTCGCAGGGGAGCTGTCGATTTGCTTCATGACGGTATACAAATGTCGACAGCTCACACCTAACACCAAGGCGATTAGCTCAGGTGTCAGCTCAGGATCTCGCAGCCGGCTGTCGATTTCTCGGACCGCTGAGGCCAGAAGCATAGAGTTAGAGGCCGAAGCCTGTTTATTTCCAGTTGACAGATATGACGTAAAAGCTGTCTGGCAAGTCGCCAACAGCATTTCTGCAAGGAAATCGCTATCCAGCTCTTGAGAAGATGCTCCGTTAGTAAAAATCGATTCCATCAACTCATGAATGATTTGACTGCTCCCAGAGTCTGGTAGCGCCCTACCAGACATCATTTTCGCACAGGGGAAGCGCCGATCAAATTTTGATCTGGGAATTATCAGCGAGGTAAAGGTTGCTGACTTCTGGCAGAAAAAGTCATATTCGAATGCAGTATCGAGGAAAAAAATTTCACCATCTTTCAGGTCGATCGCTCGGCTATTGACATTAAGACTTGCCTTGCCTGAGGTCTTGACCGTCACCGCATAGGGTGCTGAACCGGTATGGTCAGCCTGATGCCGGATCAAATGAGGCGAGACTTCAGACCGAGTCAGCTTCAAGGCACCTATGGATTGAGTACTGAACTGCCCCTTAAAGCGTCGATTATCATCGAGCGTATGTAGCTCTACTTTCCAAAGCAAACCTTGCATCGTGGAGTGGATTGCGGGCAGTTCTTTCTCGGCAAAACAGGATTCCAACGTCAGCCTTTCCATACTCCCCTCCTGAGCCAGGCGGCAATTCGGCACCGCCTGGCGATGCTCATCTACGAAGCTGACTCATCAAGCTTGTGCCAATGAACGTGTAGACCGAAACTTAATCCCCAGATAGCTCAACGCAGACCCTATACCCGCAGCAGCGATAACCATGCACATCGGTCGTGGTGAGTCATGAGCCAGGCCTCCAACCCAGGCACTGAATGCGGCACCCAGTGCGAATTGGGTCGCGACCGCCAGCCCTGCCGCGGCTCCCGCGTTTTCAGGAAAGCGTTTAAGCAAACTGGCAACACAATTCGCCCCCAACAGCCCTGTGACACTGACATACAGAATTACAAAGCCAACAATACTCCAGAGACTCATCGATTCGCTGCTGCTTAACACGATCAGGCCCACCGCGGAGACTCCTGCAAACGTCGCCCCGACGCCCAGCATACGTATAGCGCCGAGTCGACTGACCAGGCGGGCATTGGCCACGGTCATGATAATGACGCCACCAATATTCAAAGCGAACAACCAACCGTAGCCATGGGGTGAGACGCCAAAATATCCGATATAAACGTAAGGCGACGCAGTAATGAAGGCAAACATCCCACCAAATGAAAGACCCATGCACAAAATGTAAGAGATCGCAGTCGGGTCGGTAGCGATGCGCCAGTAACCCAGTAACGCTGCTGCGACAGACTGGCTCCGTTTATCGGGATGATGCGTCTCGGAAATGCTGAAAATACAGGCGAGCAGACAAACGGCTGCAAATACAAACAGCCCCACAAAAATTACACGCCATCCATCAATGAGCATCAGAAAACTGCCTGCAAGTGGAGCCACGAGCGTCGCTAGCATGGTGACCAGATGCATGAGGGATAGGGTTTTGGCGGCGTCGCCGAGGGAGAACAGGTCTCTGACGATAGCACGTGCCAGCACGGACGCTACGGCCCCGCCGAGCGCCTGAAAGAAGCGCCAGACGATAAGTTGCTCTACGGAACTCGCCAGCATGCAGCCTACCGAAGCAACCAGATACAGAGCCATCCCTCCAAGCAGCAATGGCTTTCGCCCGTAACGATCCGAAAGCGGGCCGTAGAAGAGCATGCCAATGCAAAGCCCTGCCAAGAAGACACCGATGGTCATCTGCACACTCGCAGCGCTAGCGTTCAAATCGTCTGCTATGGAGGGCAAGCTAGGCAGGTACGTGTCAATAGATAGCGGTGCAAACGCCACTAGGGCAGCCAGCAAAATGATCAGGCGTCGCGGGTTGTCCAGCATATGTGCTCCACAGCGATTTCAAAGGGCGAGAAAAACGATAACATCTTAACGTTATGTCGCGCACCTTCTCTCTGCGAGCACGTTGTTCCTAGGGCTCTATCTTCTTCAAGTCGTTCAACAAGGCAATGAGCTGGTCCATTTTTTCTTGGCCAAATTGGGCATGGATCTTCTGGTAGTTTCTCTCCATGTCTCCACTCATGGCAGCAAAAAGAGCCTGCCCCCGCTCAGTGAGACTGACGAAAACCCTCCGCTGATCCTGCTGTGATTTTTGACGCAGAACGACACCATCACGCTCCAGTCGGCTGAGCACACCGGTCATGCTGGGTTTCAGAATGCACGCTTGGTGTGCCAACTGATGGCTTTCAAGTTCACCCTGCTGGCTAAGAATACGAATGACCCGCCATTGCTGTTCAGTGAGGTCATGCTCATTCAGTGACGGCCTGAAAAATGCCATTGCGGCCTCTCTTGCTTGCAGGAGAGTCAGAGTGAGAGAAGGTCTAGGTTTAGCCATGATCAAACCACGTCAAATGAGCGAAACGGCAGCTTATTAGTATGCCTGTATAGGTGCAAGAAAGGCCAAGCTCTGTCGCATCACCATTAAAGCCTTGGGATGCATCGCAGAGGTTGCTTGAGCCAATCCTATGAAAAGTACAATTTCTCCCACGAAAACCTCATTCTCCAGGGAGGGGTTAGCTGCGACCATCTGGGTACAACAATCAAGATGACCGGAGCGCTTGAGCCGTGTCCAGATCAGCTCAGTCCAGAATGTCGTTGCCGGTAATCTCCCGGCGTGAGGTTAGCGTACCGTTGGAAAAACCGGCTGAAGTAGGCCGGATCTTTGAAACCCAGCTGGTAACAGACCTCATTCGCGGAGCTGCCACTGAAAAGCAGCAGCCTTTTGGCTTCCTGCATGAGCCGCTCCTGGATGAGTCGCTTCGATGGAAGGTCTGCGATTCGACGACATACATCGTTCAGCCTTGGCTCTGTGACTCCAATACCAGCTGCATACCTAGAAAGCGGCCAATGCTCACGGTAATGAGCTTCAATCAGCTCATTGAATCGGTGAAAAATCTTGAGATCCTCACGTCGTGCCGGCGTCGCCTTCACAGAGTTGGAGCACAGCCTAAGCAGGCTGATCATGATCAATCTCGTCAGATTTTCCAAAGCCGCACCGCGGCCTGGTCGTTGATCAGCGATTTCATTACTCAGCTCTTCAAACATCAGCTCAACACGCCTCGCTTCAGCCGCATAAGCCGACGAAAGGCCGGTCAGGGCAACACATGCCGGCGCCACCTGGAGACCAGAAGACACGAGGCTGCCATCTGCCTCAATCAGCTGCCATACCAGTTGCTGGCGAACCGTCAACACGTGCCCGTCGCTGTCCTGCTCAGTGACGAAGGAATGCGCGACCGTCGGGGGCGTAAGGAAGAACATCGGGCCGGACTCGATGTACTGCTGATCATCGAGATACACACGGACGGTACCCGTTTTCACGTAGTGAACCTGGAAGAACCGATCATGCCGATGGACAGGCATGTTCCTGCCAAAAAATCCGGCGAGATTGCCCAGTCGGTCGTAGTGAACCTCGCTATCGCTGTAGCGTTGGTCGTACACCTGGCCGATGTTGATATTCGGTATTGGCTGGCGATCAGTCATCGATTTCTACTCGTTTTTCTTGTCGTTGCAATTGGCCGCTACGCCCATGGTGCACCTGTGTCAGAGGAAGCGCTATGGCATGAATGCTTGACGGTCGTTAACATCTTAAATATAACGTTAACACATTAACGAGTTTTGTAGGGCTCTCGCTGCCCTACCCCTGCCAGGAGAAAAGCATGAGCCTTGCCCTGCATGACGCTGCAACCGGCACCTTGTTTGGCGTTGCGCTGAACTACACCGGTCTGCTGAAAAAACGTCTCGCCGAGTTTGAGCAACCGCCCTACAAACAAGCCCCGGTCAAGCCGGTGCTGTTCATCAAAACCCCCAACACTCGTAACGCTCATGGCGCCGAAGTGGTTCAGCCCGCTGGCGAGCGCTTGCAACCAGGCCCAGCGCTGGGTGTGGTTATTGGCAAGGACGCCAGCCGAGTGAGCGCCGCTGAGGCGCTGAACTATGTGGCCGGTTACACCATCGTCAACGAGTTCAGTCTGCCTGAAGACAGCTACTACCGCCCGGCTGTGAAGGCCAAGTGCCGCGATGGTTTCTGTGCCATTGGCCCAGAGCTGGTACCAGTTGCGGCCATTGCAGACCCACACCAACTGACAATCAAGCTCTCTGTGAACGGCAAGGTTGTGCAAGAGAACACCACTGCCAATCTGGTACGGGGCGTCCCACAACTGATCGCTGAACTGAGCGAGTTTATGACCTTGCACGAAGGCGACGTGCTGATCACCGGTACGCCTGAAGGGCGCGTCGACGTTCAGCCTGGAGACTTTGTCGAAGTCGAAATAAACGGCCTCGGCCGTCTGGCTAACAACATCGTGGCTGAATCAGAGGACCAAGCATGAAACACGCTCGCATCCGTTATGAGGGCAGCGTTCATGCTGTCACCGTTGAGGCCAACAATGCGGTTCGCCTTAGCGATGGCCGTCTAGTTGCTGAAGAAAACGTTGAGTGGCTTCCGCCAGCCAACGGCAGTATGTTCGCCCTGGGTCTGAACTACGCCGACCACGCCCGCGAACTGGCCTTCGCCCCGCCTACCGAGCCGCTGGCGTTCATCAAGTCGCCAGGCACCTACACCGGCCACGATCAGATCACATGGCGCCCGGACAACGTCGAGTACATGCACTACGAGTGCGAACTGGTCGCGGTTATCGGCAAGCCTGCAAAGAACGTCAAGCGTGAGAACGCTCTGGAATATGTCGCCGGCTACACAGTGTGTAACGACTATGCCATCCGTGACTTTCTTGAGAACTACTACCGCCCCAACCTGCGGGTGAAGAACCGCGACGCCACCACTCCGGTCGGCCCGTGGATCGTCGATGCCGCTGATGTGCCGGACGTGAGCAACCTGAAGCTTCGCACCTGGATCAACGGTGAGCTGAAGCAAGAAGGCACCACCGCGGACATGATTTTCGACATCCCACACCTGATCGAATACTTCTCCAGCTTTATGACCCTGCAACCGGGCGACATGATCGCCACCGGTACGCCAGAAGGCCTGGCTGACGTGGTGCCGGGCGATGAAGTGGTGGTGGAAGTAGAAGGCGTCGGTCGCCTGGTCAATCGAATCGTCAGCGAAGCTGACTTCTTCAAAAACAAAAAACTCGCTGAGGCTTAACTCGCATGATCAAGCATTGGATTAACGGCCGTGAGGTCGAGAGCAAAGACACCTTCGTCAACTACAACCCAGCCACCGGCGAAGCCATCGGCGAAGTTGCCAGTGGTGGAGCTGAGGAAGTCGCCCAGGCCGTGGCCGCAGCCAAGGAAGCCTTCCCGAAATGGGCCAACACCCCTGCCAAGGAACGCGCCCGCCTGATGCGCAAGCTGGGTGAACTGATCGACCAGAACGTGCCGAAGCTTGCCGAGCTGGAGACCCTCGACACTGGCCTGCCGATTCACCAGACCAAGAACGTGCTGATCCCGCGCGCCTCGCACAACTTCGACTTCTTCGCCGAAGTCTGCACGCGCATGGACGGCCACACCTACCCGGTCGACGACCAAATGCTCAACTACACCCTGTACCAGCCGGTCGGTGTGTGTGGTCTGGTGAGCCCATGGAACGTGCCGTTCATGACCGCCACCTGGAAGACCGCGCCATGCCTGGCCTTGGGCAACACTGCGGTACTGAAGATGAGCGAGCTGTCGCCGCTGACCGCTAATGAGCTGGGTCGTCTGGCCGTAGAGGCAGGCATCCCCAATGGCGTGTTGAACGTCATCCAGGGTTACGGTGCCACCGCTGGCGACGCCCTGGTACGTCATCCGGACGTACGCGCTATCTCCTTCACCGGCGGCACTGCCACCGGCAAGAAGATCATGCAAACCGCCGGCCTTAAAAAGTACTCCATGGAGTTGGGCGGCAAGTCGCCAGTACTGATTTTCGAAGACGCAGACCTGGAACGCGCCCTGGACGCCGCGCTGTTCACCATCTTCTCGCTGAACGGTGAGCGTTGCACTGCTGGCAGCCGGATCTTCATCCAAGAGAGCGTGTACCCGCAGTTTGTTGCCGAATTCGCCGCTCGCGCCAAGCGCCTGATCGTCGGTGACCCGACCGACCCGAAAACTCAGGTTGGCTCGATGATCACTCAGGCTCACTACGACAAGGTCACCGGCTATATCCGTATCGGTATTGAAGAAGGCGCCACCCTTCTCGCAGGTGGTCTGGATCGTCCGACCAACCTGCCGGCTCATCTCTCTAAGGGCCAGTTCATCCAGCCGACTGTGTTCGCTGACGTGAACAACAAGATGCGCATCGCTCAGGAAGAAATCTTCGGCCCAGTGGTCTGCCTGATCCCGTTCAAAGACGAAGCTGAAGCCCTACAACTGGCGAACGACACTGAGTACGGCCTGGCCTCGTACATCTGGACTCAGGACATTGGTAAGGCTCATCGCCTGGCCCGTGGCATCGAGGCAGGCATGGTGTTCATCAACAGCCAGAACGTTCGCGATCTGCGCCAACCGTTCGGTGGCGTCAAAGGCTCAGGTACTGGCCGCGAAGGTGGCCAGTACAGCTTTGAAGTATTCGCCGAGATCAAGAACGTCTGCATCTCTATGGGTAGCCATCACATTCCTCGCTGGGGTGTGTGACCTTTTTCCCAACGCACCGGGTCGCCTGCTGCTCTGACGACCGCCAGGCTCACCCGGTGCCGCGGGATCCACAAGAATAAGGAGTTTTGTCATGGGCAAAGTGGCACTTGCAGCCAAAATCACCCACGTACCCTCCATGTATCTGTCCGAGCTGCCGGGCCCGCGACAAGGGTTCCGTCAAGCCGCAATCGACGGGCACTACGAGATCAGTCGACGCTGCCGTGAGCTGGGCGTGGACACCATCGTGGTGTTCGACACCCACTGGCTGGTCAATGCCAACTACCACATTCTCTGCGGCGATCACTTCGAGGGAGTCTATACCTCAAACGAGTTGCCGCACTTCATCAGCAATATGGAATATGGGTTCCCTGGAAACAAGGAACTGGGACTGATTCTGGCTGAGGAATGCAACCGCTTCAACGTTGAAACAATGGCGCATCACGCTACAACGCTAGGCCCGGAATACGGGACTCTGGTGCCAATGCGTTATATGAACAAAGACAACCACTTCAAGGTGATTTCGGTTTCGGCACTGTGCACCTCGCACTACCTCGCTGATAGCGCCCGTCTTGGCTGGGCCATGCGCAAGGCGGTAGAAGATCACTACGACGGTACCGTGGCGTTCTTGGCCAGCGGCTCGCTGTCCCATCGTTTCGCGCAGAACGGCCAGGCACCTGACTTTGCCACCAAGGTCTGGAGCCCGTTCCTGGAGACCCTGGACCACCGCGTGGTGAACATGTGGGAGAACGCCGAATGGGATGCCTTCTGCGGGATGCTCCCAGAGTACGCCGCCAAAGGCCACGGTGAAGGCTTTATGCATGACACCGCCATGCTGCTCGGTGTTCTCGGCTGGTCGAAATACGATGGCAAGGCGGAAGTGGTGACGCCCTACTTCGGCTCGTCGGGAACCGGCCAGATCAACGCGATCTTCCCTGTCACCCCTCAGGACGGCTCTGCCATCCCTGGCGCGCAGGCCTCCAATCCAGCCTCTGTGGTTTCCACCAGCCGCCTTTAACCTACCCGTCCGCAGCTGGCTCTCCTGCTAATGGCCAGCTGCGCTTAGCCGAGGATGCCCGTCATGCCACATTTGGTTCTGCTCTACACCCCCGACCTGGAGTCCGACGCCGACATTCCAGGTCTCTGCCGCGCCTTGGCAGACACCATGCTCGAACAGCGCGATGCCAGTGGCAAAGCCGTGTTCCCAACTGGCGGCACTCGTGTGCTGGCCTATCCTGCCGCGCATTGCGCAGTGGCCGACGGCAAAGGGGAGTATGGATTCCTGTACGCCAACCTGCGCATGGGCGCAGGCCGTAGTTCTGATGTTCACAAGGCAGTGGGGGACAACTTGCTGGCGGTACTCAAAACCCGTCTGGATCCTTTGCTGCAACAGCGCCCGGTCGGCATCACCTTACAGATCGACCAAAGCACCGCCCAAGTCTACGACGCCAAACACAGCACCTTGCACCCGCTGTTCAATCGCTAGCGCTTTTGAATCAAACACTCTCCTGACTCATTTCAAAATAAGTACAAGAACATGAGCACACTTGACCAAGCCTCGCACAGCGAGACGAAAATTGAACGGGCCGACTCGACCCACTGGGCAGTCACATGGCGGCTGATGCCGTTGCTGCTGGTGTGCTACCTGTTCGCCCACCTGGACCGCATCAACATCGGCTTCGCCAAGATGCAGATGAGCCAGGACCTGCACTTGTCGGACACGGTCTACGGCCTGGGTGCCGGGCTGTTCTTCATCGCCTATGCACTGTTCGGCGTCCCCAGCAACCTGATGCTCGACCGCGTTGGCCCACGCCGCTGGATTGCCTGCCTGATGGTGGTGTGGGGGCTGTTGTCGACCAGCATGCTGCTGATCGAAAGCAGCAGCGCGTTCTACCTGTTGCGCTTTGCCCTGGGCGCGGCCGAGGCCGGGTTCTTCCCAGGCATCCTGGTGTACCTCAACCGCTGGTACCCGGCCGGGCGGCGCGCCCAGGTCACTGCGCTGTTCGCCATAGCCGTGCCCTTGGCCGGAGTCGTCGGCGGGCCGGTTTCCGGGGCCATTCTGGCGTTCATGCACGATACCGCCGGGCTTCGTGGCTGGCAGTGGATGTTCCTGCTTGAAGGCGCGCCAGTAGTTCTGCTAGGCCTAGTAGTACTGGCCGTGTTGCCAGAGCACTTCGAGCGCGTGACCTGGTTGAGCGTGCAGCAAAAAGCCACGCTGCGCACCCAGTTTGGTGTGGAAGAACAACGCAAGCCAATGACCTCGTTCAGCGCCATTTTCGCAAGCCCAGCGCTGTGGCTGCTGGTGGCGGTCTATTGCGCAGTGATGCTGGCAGTCAACACGCTTGCTTTCTGGATGCCAAGCCTGATTCACGGTACAGGGATTGCCAGTGACGCCACCGTCGGATTACTCAGCGCTGTGCCGTACCTGGCCGGATGTCTGTTCATGCTTGCGTGCGGCCGTTCTAGCGACCGCAGGCGTGAACGACGCTGGCACCTGTGCGTGCCGCTGCTGATGTCTGCCGTCGGGATCACCATTGCAGCCCTCGCACCCGAGCAGCCACTTCCAGTACTGACCGGCTTGATTTTGGCCGGAATGGGGGCAAGTGCCGCACTGCCGATGTTCTGGCAGCTTCCGCCTGCGTTTCTTAATGCGCGCACTCAAGCCGCGGGCATTGCCTTGATCAGCTCATTGGGCAGCATCGCCTCGTTCGCTACCCCCTACTTCATTGGCTGGGTGCGTGACACAACCCACAGTCCGAGCCTGGCCCTGTACGTACTTTCCATTTTCATCGCCATAGGCGCCCTGCTGGTGCTGCGCACCCAAGCCGCCATCGTCAATCCTTGAATCAAGAGACTTTAACCATGTTAGACAATGCTTTCATTCAACAAGCCGCCGAACGCCTTGACCAGGCTGAGCGCAGCCGCGAGCAAGTGCGCCAGTTCTCGCTGGACCAACCGGCAATCACCATCGAGGACGCCTACGCAATCCAGCGCGCCTGGGTGGCAAAAAAGATTGCCGCCGGCCGCAAGCTGGTGGGCCACAAGATCGGCCTGACCTCCCGTGCGATGCAGGTATCGTCGAACATCACCGAACCTGACTATGGCGCCCTGCTTGACGACATGCTGTTTGACGAAGGCAGCGACATTCCCTTCGAGCGCTTCATCGTGCCACGCGTTGAAGTGGAGCTGGCGTTCATCCTCGGCAAACCGCTGAAGGGCCCCAACGTCACTGTGTTCGACGTGCTGGACGCCACCGAATGGGTAATCCCGGCACTGGAAATCATCGACGCGCGCATCCAGCAGGTCGATCCGCAAACCCAGGCCACCCGCAAGGTGTTCGACACCATTTCCGACAACGCGGCCAATGCCGGCGTGGTCATGGGAGGCCGCGCCGTGCGTCCTACCGAGATCGACCTGCGTAAGGTGCCGGCGGTGCTCTACCGCAATGGAGTGATCGAGGAGTCCGGGGTCAGCGCCGCCGTGCTCAACCACCCAGCCAAAGGCGTTGCCTGGCTGGCCAACAAGCTGGCCCCGTACGACGTGACCTTGCAACCCGGCCAGATCATCCTTGGTGGCTCTTTCACCCGCCCGGTCGCTGCGCGCCCTGGCGACACCTTCCACGTCGACTACGACATGCTCGGCTCAATCGCCTGCCGCTTTGTTTGAGGACCTGACCATGGAGATGCCCATCAATCACTTCAAGCAACGCCTGCGCAATGGTAAGCCGCAGATCGGCCTGTGGCTCGGCCTGGCAGATGCCTACTGCGCAGAGCTGGCCGCCAATGCCGGTTTCGACTGGCTGCTGATCGACGGCGAACACGCGCCCAACGATCTGCGCGGCATGCTTTCACAGTTGCAGGCGGTGGCGCCCTACTCTAGCCAGGCGGTGATTCGTCCAGTGATTGGCGACACTGCACTCATCAAACAGGTTCTGGATCTCGGCGCACAGACTCTTCTTGTGCCAATGGTGGAAAGCGCGGAGCAGGCACGGCAGTTGGTGAGAGCCGTTCACTATCCCCCAAGTGGCATTCGTGGTGTAGGGAGTGCGCTAGCTCGTGCGTCTCGTTGGAATAGCATCCCGGGCTATCTGGATCTCGCGGACGAGCAAATGTGCCTGCTGGTGCAGATTGAAAACAAGGAAGGTCTGGCAAACCTGGACGAGATTCTTTCTGTAGAGGGCGTAGATGGCGTTTTCATTGGGCCAGCTGACTTAAGCGCAGCTTTAGGTCATCGCGGAAATCCTGGTCATCCAGAAGTCCAGGCGATCATCGAGGATGCAATCGTAAGAATCGGCAAGGCAGGCAAGGCTGCCGGGATTCTCAGTGCGGATGAAAAACTGGCTCGACGCTACATTGAGCTAGGTGCAGCGTTTGTTGCAGTAGGCGTGGATACCACTGTACTGATGCGTGGCTTGCAAACGCTTGCGAGCAAGTTCAAAGAGCTGCCAACGCTCGACAGCACTGCTGGTGGTGTTTACTGATACCCATCAGGAGCAGGCAAGGCGTAATCTCGCCTTGCCTGCCCTTTTCGGACACCCGGTAAGGATTGATTTTCGGACTGGAAACATAGGCCAGCTGCATCGTTAACTTCATTCGCCCGACGACAGAGCCAACCCTCTCCAGCACATTCACATCTTGCGCTGTCAGCGCTTCAGATGCTTAAGATCATTCAAAAGCCCCAGCAATACTTCTAGCTTTTCCTCGCCCAACTGATCTTGCAGGCGCAGGTAGCTATCGTTCATGCGGGCACTCATGCTATCGAAGCACTCCAAGCCAGCCACAGTCAGGTCAACCAATACGATCCGCTGGTCGTGATGAACCTTCCGCTTCACCACGAGCCCCGCATTCTGCATGCGTGAGACAACCCCCGTCATGCTTGGGCCGAGAATGCAGGCTAAATCTGCCAATTTCAGAATCTCGATTGGCCCCTGCTCATGCAGAATTCTTATCACCCTCCACTGCTGTTCGGTCAGCCCATGCTCCTTCAATGAAGGGCGGAAAAATCGCATGGCAACCTCTCTGGCCTGGAGCAAATTTAGGGTCAGCGATGGCCGGAACTTAATCATGAAGGCATCCATTTAGAACCAATCAACGGCGTCTCGCAGCTACGCAACGCGCAGTTCACGGTCCAAAAAAACGGCGCCTGAGCGCCGTTTTGTACTTAGCTAGAGGTCAAGTCCGGATGACTGCCTTGAGTACTTCCTTAAAGGTTTCAACCTGCTCCTTGCTGAACTGGCCGAATACCTTTTCCTGCTGCTCACCTGCGATCGTCCAAAGCGCCTCTGTTTCATCGACACCTTTAACGGTAAGCCGCACACATTCGCCAGCATCTTCCACTAGGCCTTTGCGTTTCAGGTTTGCGACGGCCTCGTCGATCTCTCGGGCAGGCATTGCGACTTCACGCTGCAAATCTGTGAGACTGAGACCGGCGTCATTCTCAAGGACCATGAGCATCCGCGCTTCACTGGTACGCAGTCCGGTCGAGAGCTGGCGAGGCTGGTAGCTCGCCTGATACGCACGCAGCGCTTGGGTCATGAGGTAGTAGAGGTTGTGGCTCAAACGCCCCTGGAAATTGCTGCTAGGCGGCTGCCCTTCTTCGCGCTTTGTCATACGGGTGTGCGGCAGCACCATGGAGTAGGCGCCTTGATGGTAGAGCAGCGGCGCTCGGCCTAGGTCATCGAAGGCCAATACCTTTCCGACCAGAATCCAGTGATCACCACCATCCAGCTTCTGGTATTTCTCGCAATGGAAGCGCGCTGAGCAGTCCTCGAACACCGGGGCTCCGCCGACGCCCGCTTCATATTCGATATCAGCGAAACGGTCATCCTTCGGCCGAGCAAAGTTGTTGGAGAGGTCGATCTGATCAGCTGCCAGAACGTTTACAGCAAAATGCGTCGCCGATTCAAAAACGTCGTTGCTACCGGATCGTTTGTCGATGCTCCACAGAATCAGCGGCGGGTCCAACGACACCGAGTTGAAGCTATTGGCGGTAACCCCCACTTGGCGGCCATCAGCATCGCGAGCCGTAATCACGGTTACGCCAGTGGCAAAGTTACCCAGGGCGCGACGGAACGCGCGCGCGTCAAACTCAAAATCTACGTTTTCAGATGCCATGCAAGACTCCCGAGCAGGCCGCTAGTAGCCTGCTCTCATTGTTTTTATGGGTCAGTAGAGTCGCGAAGATGCTTCAGACCATCGAAGGATCGGGCTCCAAGCCCATCAGTTCGCGACCGAGGATCTGCGCGCAGACGTCATAATCCGAGTACGCATGAGCCCCAGTCATATGGGAGTCACGGAAGAGGCGCTGCATCTCGTTGCTTTCAAACCAAGCCCCACCGCCGGCTGCTTCCATCAAGCGATCGACCGCCTGGATGCACATTTTGGTAGCGTAGCCTTGGTTGGTTCGCCAGAACGCCAGCGTACCGCGGTCAGGATATTCATGACGCTCGCTGTAGTCGGCGATCTCATTCCAGCTCTTCTCAAGCAGAGCGCGAGCAGCGGCTACCTGATGAGTAGACTCAGCCAAACGCATCAAGGCAGGCGTAGCAGCGCCAACCGCAGCGCCGGTGTATGCACGCACCCGATTCTTGGTCTTCTCACGGAATACCTCCAGCATGCGCTCAGCAACGCCCAAGCTGATTGTAGAAAAGCCGCTTGCGAAGTAAGGGCGGTAAGGTGCATAGAAAATTTTGCTGTCTGGGTAGAGACCGAACCCAGCCGACTTACCTTCCATCATGTCCTTTGCCTTCTGGATACGATGCTCAGGCACAAAGGCGTTCTCGACGATGAGGGTTTTGCTACCACTGCCACGCATGCCAATGGCAAACCAGTCGTCACGAATTTCGTAGTCACTACGCGGCAAAACGGCGAAGCAATAGTCCTGGGTACCTTCGGCGTTCTTACGCCGGAATCCCAAGATCGCCCACTCAGCGTGATCGCATCCAGAACTCCAACCCATTTCACCGCTAAAGGTCACTCCACCCTCTACTTCTTCCGTACGGCCGAAGGGGGCAATACTGCTGCTGGCAGTCGCGTCAGGATTGGTTCCCCACGCCTCCTCCTGAAGCTTGGCGGGGAACATCGCCATTTGGTGCGAATGGGTGCAAAGCAGGCTCATCGCCCAAGCAGTGCTTGCGCAAGAACCTGCAAGGACAGCGATACATTCCGCGAATTCAGGAAGCGAGATTTCCATGCCGCCAAATTTTTTTGGCAAGAAGGCTCGGTGCATACCGATGCCCTTTAGCAAGGCGATGTTCTCGGCCGGCACGCAACGGTCTTTCTCCGCCTGCGGAGCATTGGCCGCGATGGTAGGCAGGACGGACTTCAGATCTTCCAGCAGCGGATTGGGCTTTTTCATGGATGGTCTCTTTATTATTGGGAAATTATTACCCGGCAGCTGGTGCCCGCCCATGTAGGTGCGTAAGCCAACTCAGCTCGCCTTATGCTCGATGACCAATCCAGTATGTGACGCCACCTTCCCGACTGAAATGCACGTTACGAGCGGAAAATTGTACTTTTCATGGGAAATATTCGGTTCCTGTCGCAGCCCCCTGAAGGTTTCGTTAACATTTGAACAAAGCAGTGGATTCGGGCCCCCTAAGCTAGATCAGTGAGATTTTGGCCTCGAAGCTCGATCTGCGCACAACCTACCGTATGACGGAAGCACGCCTGTGACCTTGCGCCTGACCGTAATTGATCAAACACCCATCCATGAAAATTGCACCTCGGTAACCGCGCCCTCGACATCAGTAGATCTCGCAATCGAATGCGAAAAATTGGGCTATCACCGCTATTGGTTGGCTGAGCACCACAACAGTATCCAGTTCGCAGGAGCCGCTCCTGAGGTTTTGATAACTCGAATTGCGAGCGCCACCAATCGGATGCGGATCGGCAGCGGTGGCGTGATGCTCACTCATTACAGCCCTTACAAAGTCGCCGAGACCTTTTCATTGCTAGGAGGATTGTTCCCAGGACGTATCGATCTAGGAATCGGACGCGCACCTGGAGGAAATCACCTCAGCTCTGCGGCGTTGGCGGCGCCAGGAACTCTCACTCATGAGGATCGCTTTCCTCAGCAGGCGGCCGAACTCTGCGCCTTCATCCGGAGTAGCTTTCCAACTGATCACCCGTATTCAGCGCTGGCGATCCCATCTGAAGCGTCAACCATGCCCTCACTGTGGATGCTCGGGTCTGGTGGCGGAAGTTCGGATCTGGCCGGCCAACTGGGAATGGGGTTGGCGCTAGCGAAGTTCATTGCTCCCCGGTTTTGCTCACCCGCCTTTTTCAAGTATCACGCCGACGTCTACCAGAAGGCCGGCCATGGGGCGTCCCCTCCTCGACTCCTCGCCTTGGCGGTAATTTGCGCGCAGACAGACGAAGAAGCGCGTTTTATAGCCGGTACCGCTGTGCACCGAAAAATGATGGCGGCGGGGGCTCCACGGGAGCGTCTTCTGTCCCCTTCTGAGGTTAGGACGCGTTACCAGAAAATGACCCAACTAGAGCGCTTAGAATTCGATGCCACGCTTGGCGACATGGTGGTTGGATCACCCGAAAACTGCCATAAAAAAATCCAGGAACTGGCTCATGCTTTCGGCAGCGACGAAGTTGGAATCGTGACCGTGACGCATAGCCTAGATGATCGAATTCGGAGCTACCGTCTACTTGCGACCGCGAATGGTTCATGTGCCAGGTGAGCCCACATCGCCACGGCACTGACGCAGCGTCATTTGCTAGCGACAATACGTATTCACTCGTCGACGAGGTACAACAGAATGACTGTTTGGTTGAGGCAGCAACCGACGATTACGCTCGACCTAGCCATCCAAGGGATGCAAGCCGCTATCGAGCAAGCGCAACTATTGAGCGTTAAAGTCAGCCTAATCATCGTTGACGCTGGTGGCATGACAATTCTTATGTGCCATATGGACGGGGCGCCACGCCCATCCCAAGCTATCGCTTTGAATAAAGCGCTAACCGCCGTTGGGTTCGCCAGTTCCACGTCAGAGTGGACAGATCGCCTGCAAGGCTGCTCTGCGGCTGTACAAACTGGACTTCCTCTTCAACCAGGCATAGCCCTGTTTGGCGGCGGCGAACCCTTTCTGGTCAATGGGCAAGTCGTTGGCGCCATCGGGGTGTCTGGATCAAGTGAGGCGAATGACGTCTTCTGCGCCAAAGCAGCAGCACAGCGCATCGGTGATCTTGTGTTTGTGAACGTGACCTGAGTTCATGCTTGAGTGAGATGCAGAGGTGCATAACCGCCTCCGCATCCAGCTGAAACAGTTCGCGACACAAGAGGATCAAGCCCCCGCAATCAGATATCCGGTTAGATCCTTGGTCATCGATTCTTGGCCGTCGCAGCTTGGCTCGCCCATACATACAGACCACTGAAGGCCTCTATCCGTCGCCGGTAACCATCATCGTTTCCATAAATCAGCTCGACAGTCAGACTGTCGATCACCGCCATGTAGGCCTCCACCAGCCAGTGCTCGAACTCAGCTGAAAGATGCTGACGCTCAGCCACGCAGACTTTCGTGAAGCAGCCTCGGAGCACTCTCAAATAGACGTCGTAGCCCGACATAACCGTTTGTCGAAGCGCATGAGGCGGGTAGAACGCTGCCCTCAACAGAAATCGCAGTGAGTCATTTTGCGTGTATCGATCGCGGAGTTGAGACCAGTATCCTTCGCCTGGTACAACGCTCGCCCCCTCTCTGTTGGCAAAATGAGCACGCACGTAGCCGATTTCCGCATCCAGAGCTATCTCCAGTGCAGTGACGTAGAGAGCATCTTTGCTTTCGAAATGAGCGTAAAGCGAAGCCTTCTTGAGCCCAGCCAACACGGCAATATCATTCATGGAGGCCGCGTCGTAACCGCGCTCAGCAAAATGGTTGAGTGCAAGCTGGGCAATGCGCCCAGCCGTTGCGCTCAGATCTTTATACGTCATGCAGCCTCCGCTCAGTGTTCCGCGAGATTGTAAGTCTCAGAAGCCGAACTAGGTACGCTTATCTTGGTAAGGAGGCATACGACGAAAGCGCTGGCAGCAAGTAGGCCCACCCAAGCCACTGGCCCGTATTCCAGTACCAGGCCGGCAACCGGTGTGGCGGTAGAGGAAATTGAAAGCTGGAATGCGCCCAAGAGTGCCGCTGTTGAACCCAACGCTTTCTCCTGCGATGACATTACCAGCGACATCAGTGTTGACTCAGCAACACCCAGACCAAAAAGTGCGATAGCCATCCCTGTCACCACTCCCGTCAGCCCCACACCTAAAGCGGCTGATCCTAGGGAAATCGTCGCACCTATCGCCATGCATGTAACCCCCAGCATGGACAATTTACCCAGACCTAGGCTGCTCACCATTCTACCGGCGACCATCGCACCGAAGATGATCGTTACACCAGTAGCGCCAAACAGCAGTCCGAATTGCTGAGTACTCAAACCGTAGCTTTCCTGGTACACCAACGTTGCACCGCCAATGTAGGCGAACAGAAAAAAGAATACGGACGACACCGCCAGGGCTGGCATCAAAAATTTCCGATCTTTAGCAATCGCCATGTACGTTTTAAACGCCGCGCCAATGCTCAATGGTGCTCGCTTGTTAGGAGCCAGCGTCTCAGGAAGCGCGAACCAGCTGTTGATCAACACAGCGATTCCGAGAGCCGCCAGCACCAGCATCACTGCCCGCCATCCAAAATGCGCATCCACGAAACCACCCGCAGCGGGGGCAAGGATTGGTGCCACTCCCTCGATGGTCATCAACATGGCAAACAGTTTGGTGGCAGCCACCCCAGTGCTGATGTCACGGACCATGCTCATGGTGACCACGAGTGTCATTGCGCTCCCCAACCCCTGGACAAATCTGAACCCGATCAGAATTTCCAACGACGAGGCCCAAGCAGCGCCAAGGGCGCACGCGGTGAAAATGGCAAGGCCAGCAAGAAGAGGCTTGCGTCGACCATATGCATCAACGATAGGCCCAAAAAGGAGCTGACCCGCCCCCATGGCTAACAAGAAGACGGTAAGCGTTAACTGCACGCTCGCAAAACTCGTCTCAAATTCGCGTGAGATTTCAGGAAGGCTCGACAAGTACATGTCGACTGCTGATGGCCCCAAGGCTCCGATCAAACCTACCGCTACTGCGATGCGAACGGGCACCGGGCAGATTACAGATCCACTCATATAAATGCTCCAGCATTAAAACTACCGACCGGTCGGTCGTGATGCTGGGCGATCCTATTTTCATCAAATTTCATAGTCAAGGAATCTGTCGAAGCATCCTCCGGATTTTGTAACCTAATGATGTAATAGCCTGGGAGAACTGCTCGTTAAGCCTTTTGAGGCAGCTAACCTTCTGTAAAGAATCCAGCTTTGCAGTTGGTCTGCCTTTTGGCACGCAAGCGCAAACGACGGTCACTGTGAGTCATGTATCAGCTGCGCAGCCTGTGTAGTAATCAACGTGCCTCCAACCTTTCCCAGGAAGCCTGTCGATGGCTAATAACGAAAATAACCCCTCCCATCTCTCCAAAACGCTTCGGTGGACTGACGCATTCGCGCTCTCCATGGCGGTCTCTGGTTCTATTTTTGCTTCATTTGGATTCGCGCTCGGCGCCCTAGGCCCTATCGGCGCCTTGGTTTTGTGGGTCGGCTCCGCTGCAATTGGAGCATGCCAAAACTGGATATTTCTTGAAGTCACTGCGATGTATCCCGACAAGCCGGGCGGCATCGCCATGATCGCAACGGAGGGTTGGAAGCGCCGTTGCACGCTGGTTGGTCCCATCGCATCCTTCGGTTATTGGATGGGCTGGTCGGCGGTCCTTGCGATTGTAGGCGTCAGTGCTGGCTCACTGATTCAAGCGCAGTGGTTTGCTGATCAAACGTGGGGCTATCAGCTCGGCTCTGTAAGCATCGGTCTGGCACAGTTCATCGGCGCCGGCCTGATCCTGGTGTTCTGGCAATTCAACCGTCTCGGCGTTCAGATGGCGGCTTCCGTTTCGAAATATATGGGCGTGCTACTGCTGATCCCCATCTTGGTCTTAGCGTTCGCCCCTCTTTACAGCGATGCTTGGAGTTTTTCCCACTTCCAGACTGCTTGGGATCGCCTGCCTGCCACCGACTGGACTACTGGCCGTACCGCTCTGATGTGGCTCTTCCTCATAGCATGGAGTGCTTACGGGACAGAAATGTGTGCTGCATTCGGACCCGAGTACCGTAGCAAGCGTGATATGCGCATGGCGCTCATCACATCCGGACTATATACCGTCGCGGCTTTCGCAGCGGTGGCGTTCAGCCTTGGCGGCTTGGCCGACCAGCAGGCGGCCATCGACAACCCAAATGGTTTCTTTATCGGAGCTTTCGACGCGATTCTTGGCAATGAGTACAGCAGCTTCTTCGTCGGCACCCTATTGGTAGGCCTATTCATGGGCCTCAATGCATCCCTTGCCGATGGTTCACGAGCGCTGTACGGGATGGCGTTAGACGGTTTAACTATTCGCCAGTTGGGCATACTGAACAAGCATCAAGTGCCAGGGCGGTGCATGACCGTAGCCGTGATACTGAACATTGGGATGATTTTCCTCCTCTCGTCTCCTCTAGCCATTTTGGTCACCGCCAACATTGGATACGTTGCGTCCATTTTCTTCGCCCTCAGTGGCTTCTTGTGGCTGCGAAAGGATGCAGCCCATCTGGAGAGACCAGTGAAGCTTGGCCAGGGTTGGATACCAGTTGCTTGGGCGCTGAGCCTGTTGACCGGACTAATCGTATTGGTAGGTGCGGCATCTACTGAACTAGTAGGTTACGGGGGCACAAAGGAATTGCTGATGGGTATCGGTATCCTTCTGCTCTCGGTAGTTCTCTATGGCGTGCGGAAATTGCAAGATCGCCAGCAACCCAACGGCCCGACATCACATAATAGCTTTTGATCTAAGCGGTAAAGGTGACGCGGACCCAGCGAGGACCCGTGTAGCCTGGAAGGCAGGCTAAATATCTTCGTGCCTGCGTAGGGGAGGAATTGCAGAGACCAGATGCCCAATGTGGATCAGCGCCGCCCGGATCTTCGCCGGCTCACTGATGGTCAGGAATTGCAGCATCAGTCCATCGAGAGCCGCGAAGATCGCGATCGCGGCCTCGTTAGCCGTGTCCAGCCCCTTATCCTTCAGCGCCTGCTCCACCGTGCTCATGTAGCTCGAATACAGTTTTTCAACCAGGCTGCGCATTTCTGTGCTACGCCGAGACTCCAGCAGCATCTCGAACTGAAACAGTTGCAGTTCTGGTTCCCGCGAGGCGGAGGCAATGAGAGAGTCGGCAAACGCTTCGTCGAAGTCCGTAATTCTTTCCAGCCCAGATTCACGGATCGATCGCTCAATAGCCCATTCCATGGTAGCTGCTAACAGCCCCTCAATCGAGCCGAAGTGATGGGTAACCAGCGTGTGGTTCACTCGCGCGCGCCCCGCAATCGCGCGATAGGTCACACCGCGTAAACCCTTTTCCGCTACCACATCGATCGCCGCAGCCATCAATGCCTCACGACCTTCCCCATACGGCAATCGACTAGCTTGCTCCGTCATATCAACACTCGCTACAGATCCTAATTCAAGCCGTACCAAGCAAGTGCTTGGGGCGAACCATGCGCAACTCAAGCCGCGATCAGACCGCCGATGGTCGCACAAAACCTAATGCCGGAGCACGTAGGTCGCTCTCACCACCGAAGGCAGTTGGAGGCTTCCTACTCGGGTAGGACGAATTCTGGCCAAAATACCATTGACGGTAAAACTAAACAAACGTAGAGTTTTGACTTAGCAGCGTGCAACGTCCGCTGTCACTGCGGTTATCTACCCAGGCAGCAGCACCTCTAATCCATAACAACAAGGCATAAAAATCATGGCTTTGGCATCTACGCAAGATTTCGTACCAGAAGATCAGTGGCCGTCGGTATCGGTAATGCTGGACGGCTTCGGTAAGCAAACACTCCCAGCATCCTCCGCACTCGCAGGCACTATTCTTCAGGTCGGTGATGAACCTGATGAGTCCGTTGAGTACGTCTTCAAAGATCAGGAGTCGTTAACCTGGTCTGCCGGCAAGGGTGCAGATCACAAGAGCGGCACCGCTCAGTACAAAGCGATTGAAGCTCGCCCCGGAATTTTCATTATCGACTTCGTACGCGGCGCGGGATTGGCTGCTGAGAACGTGACCATCATCCTCGATCAGAATACTGGAGCCGTGACCACGGGCCTTTCGCGCTTCGTGGAAGTCGCAGGCAAAACTAGAGCGGTCACAGATTTCACCTTTGCAAATATCAACGGTGAAGAGATAAAACACGAGCGCTCCGATGGCTTGGTTGGCAAGCGCATCTTCTATCGCTATAGCGACATCGAAACCTACGAGCATATTTACCTGAACCTGGGAACATTCACTTGGCACTGCCTGCGCGGCGGAGAGGTGGGTCTGGCCGATACAGACCACTGTAAAGCCTGGAAAGTCGCAGAAGACCTGTACATCTTCTTCTGGACTGAAAAAGTGATGACTGTGGAAGCCGTCCTGCTGATCGACCTGAAACAAGAGCGATCGATTGGCCGCATGTATGGCTGGGATGACACTCTGAATAGCTTGCTTGTGCTGCCATTCAACTCCCGCCTCAGCGTAATGAACACCACCGTTTATCCTGACGATCACTCCAAAGGCTAAATGAAGGGGGGGTGATGCGGTTCGCTCCCCCCCTGCGGCCTTGGTGCCAACAGGTTCAATGAGGTGGTGACGCAGCAAAGCGCTCTCGCCGCCTCCTCCGGTTCAGAAAGCTCAGGAGGTTTGAATCTTGGATATGCATTTAAGTGGTCGAGTGGTTCTGGTTACTGGAGGCGCTTCGGGCATAGGCCTTGCCTGCGTGCGAGCTATGGTCGATGAGGGCGCGAAAGTACTAATAGCCGATCGAAACGTCGTTGGCGCAAAGATAGCTGGGAAGCTCAGTCAAGAAGGGCACGCCGTGGCGTTTTTTCAGGCTGACATAACATCAGAAACCGACATCCAAAATGCTGTTGTTTACGCTGAGAGTATCTTTGGCCAGCTGGACTCGCTGATCGGATGCGCAGGAATCTCTGGCCCTGTTGGAAGCACCTCGATCGAGATCACTGCGGACGATTGGGATAGGGTGATGGCGATTAATGTCAGAGGCAATTTCCTGGCAGCCAAACACAGCCTCCACTTACTAAGTAAAAGCGAGATTGGCAGCATCGTTTTCCTCGCCTCTGACTCCGCACTGGTCGCTGTTGAGGGGATGGTTCCCTACTGTGCATCAAAAGGGGCAGTACTGATGCTCACAAAGGCCTTGTCTGTAGACCACCCGACCGTACGAATCAATTGTCTCTGCCCCGGCGTAGTAGACACTCCGATGTCGCGAGCCGACCTGGGCCGCCCAGATGGTTTTGAGGGTACTGGCCTACCCGTTATGCAGGCCGAGCAGCTCGCTCGTCACGTGGTCTTTCTAGCATCACCCGTAAGCGCCCCTATCAACGGTACCAGCGTAGTAGCCGACTTCGGATACCTAGCTCGCTCTGCTCTCCCGCCGCTCAAATTCGTTTGAGCGGTCTTCCCTGAGCGGCCGGCAATCACCGAGCACCTTGAGGATTAAAAATGACGAAACGCCCAATAGCAATTGTCACAGGTGGAGGTACAGGCATTGGAGCGGCTACTGCAAAAGCACTCCGTTCAGATGGATGGGACGTAGTGATCTGCGGTCGACGCCTAGCCCCGCTCCAATCCGTGGCCGACGAGACAGGGGCCTTCGCTCTGGTAGCGGACGCGTCGTCAGAAGAGAATCTAGCTCATCTTGTTAATACGACCATTGGAAAATTTGGCGGTCTGAACGGCCTTGTTCTAAACGCTGGAATTGTCAGAGCAGGCCCTGTTGGGGCGCTTTCGGATGGCGACTGGGATGACATGGTACGCACCAATCTAACTGGCCCATTCAAGCTCCTACGTGCTGCAATGCCCCACCTGATCAACTCTCGCGGTGCCATCGTTGGCGTCGGATCTGTCGCGGCACTCAGAGCTACCGGCGAAATCCCTGGCTACAACGCGACGAAAGCCGGTCTCAACATGCTGCTACAGTCAGTCGCGGTTGATTACGGCCCTCAAGGCGTACGAGCCAACACAGTCTGTCCTGGGTGGGTGCGAACCGAAATGGCTAACATGGAGATTCAGGAATATGGCGCTTCGCTCGGTTTGGACCGTGAACAAGCCTATGCCCGCGCAACCTCCTTCGTTCCATCACGTCGGCCAGCAACAGCATCAGAGGTTGCAGACGTGATTGCGTGGTTGCTATCCCCAAAAGCCTCATACGTTAATGCAGCCGTCATACCCGTTGATGGCGGGATGATAGCCGGGGATCCAGGTTCGATTGCGCTCGACCCTCGCATCAACTTCAGCAGTTTCTAGAGAACGTGAGGGCGCCTGGAAAGCGCCCTTTCAAATTTCAGCATGGCCGACAGGGTCATTTACCGACCCAAGACTCGACTTCTTGAGCGCCGTACTCCTGCTTCCATTGCTTCTGAAGTTTGTGGTTTCCACCTTTGGTCTCAATCAGCTCGCCGTTGTGCGGATTACGGTAAACCTTCACATTCCGAGCCTTACGAGTGACCTTTGCTGGCGCGGCTGCTGGGGTGCGGCGTACAGCTTGTGGGTCCAAGATATTAATCACATCGCGGAGGCTGAACCCATATTTCTCCAGCAGGTCTCGAAGCTTCTTCTCGAAATCGATCTCGCGCTTCAGCGACTCATCATTCTTCATGGATTCAAGCTCAGCCAGCTGGGCAGCCAGCATTTGCTCAAGCTTCCGGTATTCGGCCAATCTCGACATGGTGACATTCCTTATGTATGTGGGATGCTGCACCCAGCACGCAGGAATTTTACAGCTCAACGGGTTACAAACAAGTTTGACGCACTGATGGGGCCGCGGGTTACACCCGCTCATATGAAGAGTGCCTCACCGAGCATAAAACGCGCGTTCAACGTCCAGGACTCGCCAAGGATGGCTCTGCCCATCCCGGTCTACCCAGTGTGCCGTTGGTCCAAATTCATTCAGAGCTTCTGCCCTTTCTAACAACAAGGCACAATATTTTTCATAATTCTGAAAATTATTAAGCACAGCGCTTACATATTTTCCGCTCAACTTAAAACCGAATTCTGGATTTTTCTTGGCGATCACAGAATCAATAACTCCGCATGTGCTGGGTGATATGAATGCAAGGATTTTCGATGCGAACGCGAATTTTATCTGTGGCAAGGTGCACAGCACACGTATCGCCTCTCCATATCGAGCGGAGTCAACGAGTGTGATTGCTTCGCGTATCAATCGAACGGCTTGATGGGGTGGTAGGTCAACCAGGCCACGTCGTCTGATGTTCACACCCTTGCGGATAAAGCTCGAACCGTTGATGGCTGTCTGAACTTTGGGTAAAGCACGATTGTGGTTTGCGATGCCGTTGGAGGTTGCGTAATGCCCCCAGTACAGCACACTGAGATAGCCGAGCACGGATTGCTCGTCCTGCGGGGAACGCAACAATTGGTGGTGATATGCGTCCAGCTTTGACGAGGTATTGAACTCTATACAACTGTGCTGGCCGATGGTGCCGGTTAGCGCAACAAAAGGATAGGAATACGCTTCACGGTGTTCTTTGAACTTCATCGAAGCCCCCTCTCGATATGGAGGAGGCACTATGCCATACAGGGAGCTGCTTGTGGCCGATACCTACCTTTTGCAGCAGCATGGTCAATTGTGGGCCCTTCAATCCGATTGGCGTCGCACCTCAATTTCGACGATGTGGCGAGGCGTTCGCCCGTGTCGGGGATCGCCATTGGCGATCGCGACGATACGCTCATGTTCGTCGCCAGCCCACAGACCGACTAGGTCGTACAGGAAAAAGTCCGCGTAAGAGCAACTTGCATCCCGTACCTGAATCGCCACTACAGAGGCTTTGCTTGTATGTAGCTGGGTCAGGTTCCTAACGAGGCGGGCGGGAGCAACCCAGAGTGTGGGGCGCGGTGAGGCCGGCGTCGCAAACAGATAATAAGAGTGCTCTGACTGCGTTAGCATATCCTCGCATTGCCCGAGGTTGATGCCTATCGTCGAACTGAAGCCCTTTCCCGAGCCAGTGCCGCTACGCTTTTTCACCTGTACAAGAGTGGCGCGCTGGATCACCGTTTTGCCCTCGTCCACGATCCGTGTCAGGAACAGCACATCGGCCCCTAGAGGAGCCCCCGCGGCCGTGCGTGCCCCTTCCTCTCGCTTGCTGGGCTGACGCAAACTCACAGACAGGCTTGGATACTTACCCCGCGTCGTCATTGAGAGCTGGTGCAACTGGTCGCTCGCGTTGCTCACTGCCTCACGCGTCAGAGCCAGTAGGCGTGCCGTATGGGCCTCCTCATCCTCCCCCCAAACCGCAGGATACTCGCGGCAAAACTCTTCCTCGACCTGGCTGAGCGCGCTATGGATTACACGCTCCACAGACGGGTCACCCAGCCATGTTCGTGCGCCGACGCTGGGCATCGCAGTGGAACTCTCACTCTGGCTTACCGGCGCCTCCAGATTTAGTGCTCCCCGACTTGACCGCACCAGCCCCATGGCCCTCAGCTGCACATGCCTAGGCCCAGCGCTAGCGAGGCGATTCGAAAAAGCCAGATGCTCCTCGTCATCCAACAATTGCAGAAGTACTGGCTCAACCTCGGCGAACGCCGCCTGCTCAAGCCAAAGGCAGGCGAATTTGAGAAGCCCCTGGGCCAGCTCTGGATCACCCTTCACCTGGTCGAGAAGATCCTGCCGCCAGGCCTCGCGGGCGGCTGGACCCAGTTGGCTCCAAAACGTTTCTCTGCCCCATACCGCGGATGTCAATTCTCTAATGCTTGCGGCCACGCGTTGCTGACCGGATCGGGCGGGGACCCCAATCTCGCACCAGAGCGCAGCAAGCACAATATCCGAGGGTATGTTTTCTCCCAACAATGAAGCTAGCGTTGAACAGGCTTTGGCAACGTTATTCTTGAAATCGTCTTTTTTCACTGTCTTCGGACGGGCCTGCCAATGCAGAAGCAACTTTCGCACATCATCCGCTGCGAGCTTACGGCAGTGCTGAATCAGCCGAGAAAAGTTCGTCGAGTCCGCTCGATCAAGCACCCGCTCGCACGCCCACCGAGATTCCTGGACCTTTGATGAGTTCGCATACAGCGAGAAAACGAGATTAGCGACCTCGCTGCTTGAATTGTCGACATATTTTTCCAGGTGGTCGCACACATACTGCCAATGCTTCTCGACCAACTGCTCGAAGGCCCATCCGTTCTGACCGTGACGGGGAACGACTAGTTGGAGACCTTTAGCGCAATCATCCTTGGACGTATTGGCCACCAGCGCCGCCATCATTTCCCGATCATCCAGAAAGCGAGACCGGTAGGATGAAATGCCATCAAGTAGCCAACTCACCCATGTCGCAGAGGGTGAGATCTCCGCCAGGACGGTTTCACGCAACGCTCGGGGGGAGCCCTGTAACACATCATCTCTGAAGGCCTCTCCGGCGCCATCATAAGCATGCATGTCCAATATAGAAGATGAACCTCTGATCCCAATGGTCCCATGCCCGAGGATTGTGAGGGTCAGTGCTATAGGCCCCTTCTGTGCTGCGTGCTCGAATTTGATCGCAAAGCTCTCACGATCTGATAACGAACTCCATAGCCAGTTGGACATATCGCTCGGTATCTCAGTAGACAAGTGGGCGTAGTCCAGCTGAAGTACGCAATCGCGAACCTCAAAGTAGCGTTCCAGTTGTTCGACCAGCGGCGGAGCCCAATCTGTCAGCGGGATGCAGGCAACTGACAGTTCATTGTCTAAGAAAATCTTCACGCTCAAAGCGTTCTCCCTTTCACTCGCGGCTGGTGTAGATTGGCTGGAAGAAAGGATTCTACTCAGAGACCGCAAGCAGCGCGAATGGACGCCTTCAGCAGATAGCTGCGCTTGAGACTTCTTGATATCGAGATGGTGATGCGTTGGGTGCTTACCGAGGCTCAACCTGCCCCTAGTCAGTGCGCCTTCCTCGGATGAGAAGCCAGTGCATCGAGCTGGTAGTCGTTTAGAGCTTGAAACTGCGACTCGGCAATCTGACGCAACCGTTCGATCTCTTCCGAGGAGGAGCCAGAGGCAACCGCGCTGTGATACCGCCTCATCGCGTCCACAGCGTCGGTGTACATTGGGTGGTCAGGGTAAAGAGGCGGTGCTTTTTTTGCCATGTCGTCATAATCCATCAGTGAATGAGCGACTTAAGCGTGCCGTCTTTCAAAAGCTGAAAATCAACGAGCGCCTGGTAGAGCGAATCCGCCAACAGGTAAAGGCGTTGCACCTCATCCCCTGGAAAGCCCGCAGCCTCCGCTTCAGGAGCAAGCCTGAGCGAATCAAGTGCTTGCTGTATGAGCGGCTCGCCCGCTTCAGCCAAGCCGTTGATGGTACGCTTCACAGCCAAAATGCCCCAGTCTTTTCGATCATCAGTATAGTCCGCCAGGATCGAAGCATGAGCAGATCGCAGCCCTACAGCTCTGCTCAGGCTTTGTTGAGTTGTACTGATGTTATCGGCAGAGCCCCGTATTGGTCAGCCTTCAGGCTTGAAGGCACAATTGCTATGCCAGTGCACCATCACCGGTAATGTATTACCCATCAATCCAATCCAATCCTGCATAGCGGGGCGCATCATTCAGTCCCATCAGGAGTAACATCAAGCCCATCCTAACCTCTGCGGTCATAAAACCTACCACATCCCCTGTTACCGCCCGTAATCTTAAAGTATAGTCAGCCACCCTTCTAGCGTACACCTGAAAACCAATTAATAATTAACCCCATATTATTAAACTCACAAAAACACCATCAAACGCTGACACTCAATCATAACGCCAAGCATTTTTATTATCACAAAAACCATCGAATTTTTTGAGATATTCATCTTCGGGACATGCTCTTTACCCAGACTCTAACATACAACAGGCAAACCCTCTCACATAACACGCAGGAAAACGCTTCAGCTCCATGACAAACTGCCAACGCCCGGGTACAATACTACTCTGCGGAGCACCCTTCGCGTCAACTTCGTGAATTCCTACCTTTCAACAAGGATGTCGTCGTGAAGATCAAAGAGTCGAACAGCCTGCCATTCATCGAGCGCCCCGATCTCTCTCCTTTTCTAATCCATTTAACTAAAAACACTAAAGCTGAGGATGGATACTCTGCTTTCGACAACTTGGTGAGCATATTAAAGACCGGAAAAATATGGGGCAGCACCAAGGAAAAGGGTTTCATTAAGGGCCCCAACAAGGCAGCGTGTTTCATGGACGTCCCATTTTCAGCATTGAAGTACATACTAAATTCAAGCAATACAAAAGTTGATAGCCCACGCTACGAGCCATACGGCATCATAGTCTCAAAGACTTTTGCATATAGGAACGGATGCAGGCCCGTCATGTACCTTTCTAATGAAGAGCTTCGTAAAATTAGCATCCCAAATGAAGAACTCTGGAGAGTTGTGCGTCTAGAAGGAGTAGATGGAGAAGGAATAAATTGGGTACATGAAAGAGAGTGGCGAAGGAAAGGAAATTTCTCCTTACCAACGGACCCTCACACGGTATTAGTAAAAAATATCTCTGAAGCGAAAAAGCTGCGAAGGATACTTCACGAAGAACGCGAAGATTTCAAATCCTTCCCTTCCTCAATCATGCCACTCACAATACTATGCCAGGGACTACCATATATGACGGAATAACTGCCCCCCTAAAGCGCGACCGGGAAGATTGTGGCGAGCATTCCAATAGCAACTCCCTGAACTAAGCATAAGGCTATTAATCAATGAAAGAGCTATCCAACGCAATCCATATAGCAAACCTTTGGGATGCACAAATAAAAATAGATGCGATTGACATACCAAATTGCTTCCAAGATGACGAGGCTTTTTCGCAAGCCCTTTTCAGAGGAAACCTAGCGCAAGATGAAAGCCGTGTAATTAGTGCCCACCTCAAAGCGATCAAAACTCAGCTAAAGAAAGTATTAAACCCCGCCTACGAACTATTCAAAGAAGATGCAGTTCATTTAGAGTTTTGTAAAGGCATAACCACATTCGACCAAATCACCAAATCCATAAAGCTAAAGGGCGGAACTCAGGGCGACAACTACATCGCAAGCCAAAACCTCTATCTATCAGCAATCTCTTCATTTCGCAAGTTTATCCCAAATTTTTATCAAGGGGATCTAGAGCTGTCTCTGGCTCCATTAAAGCTACGGCTTGCCGTCGAGATCTATTTTAAAAATATGATTGGCTTTATAGATGCGAAAACGGAATGCCTGTCAGGTAGAAGGAAAGGAGAGATCAAACCGTATCCGCTATCCATAGCGGATCTATTGAACTTTTTCTCTCATAGAAGATACAAAAAATACGCCAAAATTCCAATGAGCATCGCAATTATTAAGGATATAAATTACTGGTCAAACAACTTAGTCCATACTGGCGTCATTAGCTTCCCATGGCAAACCATGACTGCATTCGACCTACTGAAGCCTCTTTTCTATACGGCAAAAGAAAATGGCGATAGGCACCTCGAAGGTTTTAATTATCTAGATCGTAGTTTTAAGCAGGAAGACCTGACACATGACTTGAATGTCTTCCTGTCTCGCCACAACAATAAAGTTGAAGTCACTTGCCTAAAAAGGACCGACCGTCCGTTAGAGGGTACGTACTATTACCCAGACACTATTATTCCCGCCCAAGTAGCTAGTTAAATAATATTAACATGAACTAAAATCGTATGAAGAAAGTACCAGCTAGCACTTTCCCGCATAGGCAATGTACGAATTCCCGAGAAACCAATCGCCCCCCTCGGAGGGCGGTCGACGTGCCTTGGGGGTTTGCACGGGTGCGGCGTGGCGAGATATGCCCCGGCGCTTTGGCCGGTGACGATGTATCAACCCTTGCTACAGGAGTATTTATATGATGTCGAACGCTGAAAATAGCTATCACGATCAGTGCTGGCAACGCCAAGAAGCGAGGTCAGCACAGCGGAGGCTGACCTCGCCCGCTCAATACAATGGAGGTTGCTTGCTCGCTTGCACCGGGGCCTCTCCCTTCAAAGCAAGCGCAGCGCTAACTGCCTCTTGAGCTATGGCCGCTAAGTCAACCGGCATTGATCGAAGCTGAAGTTGATTCATCGCCTCAAGAGTTTCCACTACAACTCGGACAAGGTTGGGATCGTAATCATCTCGGTTTGCTTCCTCATGTATGCCCTTGTTCAAATAAAGCCAAATATTTGAGGGCGCAGGTACGCCTAGGATAGAGCCAAAACCCTGTACTAACGCAGGCTTATCTTGATGAACAAATGTACGTGCATCATCAAGCCGCTTCTTGATAGCTTCGCATAAATTCCGCAATGCTGGCTCCGCACCACGCCCCGCTATAGGAATGGTCAACTGACCTAGATCGTGCTTGCCAAGCCATTTCCAAACCCTGTCAGTGAGCACCTCAAGATTTTGCCTAGATGCGCCAAGAGCATTCCGCCAATCCCCCATTTCCAGCGCGGCCCGTGCTTGGGCCAGGTAATTGAATGAATGCTCGTTTCCTTTCACCCGAGGGCGGTGATCCCCGATATGAGGCATGAAGTAGTAAGCAGTCCACTGGCCAACTCCAACATGGTTTTGCAGGTCCTTGATAAACTCACTACTATGACATGTCACGATAATTTGAGTTCTTGCGAAGCGTACGCTTTGGAAAATCGCCTCACGGATGCCTTCACGATGCTCCGTGTCAATTGCATTAATAGCATCGTCGAATATTATACATGGAGCTTCAACGTGCAGCGCCTTCGCTAGCAAAATAGCGACTCCCAGGCACCTTACATGGCCTTCGCTAAGGACGTGCAAGGCATCCACATTGGTATTGGGCGCTGCGCGGAAAGCCAGTTCTATACGACTATCCTCATCTAGAGGCAAATGAAGAGCAGCAAGCTTGTCTCCGTCATGATCCCGTTGATTGAATTCGTTATAGATCTCCAACGCGGTAGTGTTGAGCCCCGCAATGAGAGTGCCTGGCAGCTCGGCCCGGAACTGCCTGAGCAAACGCAAAAAATCATCGTAGGCCACCTTGATCCGCTTCTCTACTACAACCTCAGCGGCTTCTCGCTCCACTTCTTGAATAAGTTCTGCGTTCGCCTGATCGAAGCCAGCAATCGTCTGTCTAGCGTCTCTAACTTGGCGCGCTAACTCCATACGTCGGACTTGGAAGCCGGCTATAGCTTGGCTCGCCTGTATGAGTCTCCCCCGCTCTTCAGCCAGTTGCGCTCGGCTAGCAAGCAGAAGGTTCGTCTGCCCGTCTATCCTTTCGCAGTCTCTCGCCATATCAAGTAGTTTTTCTGCCATCGACTGAGACCCATTTGCTTTAACGAAGCTGTCATGCCACCAGGGCCTGGAGTGATCAATACCAGGCGCAAAGAGATAGAGCACACGCTCGTCTTGGCTATCGGCACTGGCTCCGACTCGCTGCGCAAAATGAGTAAGCAGGGATTCTAAAGCCCTAGAGGCATTCTCCCAGATACGCCGACTGCCCACCAGTTCACCCTGTAAGTCCGCAAGCTCGCGTAGCCGAGTAAGTCCCTCCCGGGCGTCTGTGTACGGATTGCGCATAGCACGATAATCACCATTGATCGGCGTGCCGCAGGCTGGGCAGTTATCAGGGTTCGTAGACTGAAGATCCAGTACAGCCTTATAGAGCGCCTGGAACGAAGTTTCGCCAGTCTTAGCTGTAAGTCGCCTCGTGATGTCTTGAAGCCGAATTTGCTGGTTCTCCGCTGCCTGGTAGGCATCAAATAGAGCAGCACTACTGACTCCGTACAGGCTAGGTGTTGGTGCGTCCAGCTGTGTATTTAGGTACTGAAGGCGACCTGGATTCTGATCACTTCCGACTAGCGCAAGAAGGCCTGCGTATGTAAGCCCCTCCGAAAAAGTACTTGCATAAGCAGCCTCATCGATTTGAATCGCCTGAAATGCTTGAGCCTCACCGCCTACCGTTTGGTGGTCACGTTCCAGAGCGCCTCGTCGCGTCACCAATTCCTGCTGCCGAGTTGGGATGAGCCGCAACTGGGCATCCATTGACTCATTAAAATTAGATACGAAGTCATGGAACTGCTGCATACCAAACAGCGATGCTATGAGGTCTTTCTTCTCGCCAGCTGTCTTCGCAGCGATGCGGGAAAAACTGTCGATTCGGTTCTTCTCGATGAAACAGAACCGATGGGCCTCCGAATCCACCTGCACTTGAGAGGACACCCCCGCGCCGCTTCGGACTTCCAACACTGGCGCCGCGAATCGGCCCTCATGCAGATTGGCAAAGTAGCGCTGTGCCGGAATGCGCTTAGCTGAAGCTTCGTCTACAGAACCCAGCAAAGCCAGTTCGAGCGCCTCACATAGGCTTGTTTTCCCACTGCCATTAGGGCCGTAGAACATTGTAATGCGCTTAGGAAAGTTGAAGGTTTCAGGTGCCCTGAAACCTCTGAAAGGCCCTACAGTCAAGCTATTCAATGCACTCCACGACCACGCACCGGTCCGCGTGACATTAGTGAATGCTGGTGGAGCTGCACTGGTTGCCAGCATTGACTCTCTGGCAAGCAGGGCTAAGGTGACTGAGCGCCTGCTCTGACTGCGGGAGCTGGCGGACACTGCCTCAAAATTGCCCTCGATCAGGTTAGCGAGCCGCCGCGTGTCTTCGGTTGCACCGCGCTCCGGGTCATGTAGCCATGCGACAAACTGCTGATAATCGTGTCGAGCGGAACTCATACTGTCCTCCCCATCGGCTATAACCTCGTCAACATGTATAGCCGCGAATCCACACAACCGCCCGCCCCAAGGTCGGCGGGCGCGACCAGTCACGATGACTTCATTGCGCAGCTACGCTAGGTCGCGATCGAAGCTTCCATGAGACGGGCCGCTGATCCTGTCAATGGCCTGGAATTTTCGATATTGTGGTCCACCAAAATTCGTAACTCATCGCAGGTAATCTATCAGTGTTAGCAGTCTTGACCGCCATTATCGCGGCAGCTTCCGCATTACTCGGCGCAGGCTTAGCATCTAGGGCACAGATACGT
Organism: Pseudomonas sp. RW3S2; assembly: GCF_014268955.1. NCBI lineage: Bacteria > Pseudomonadati > Pseudomonadota > Gammaproteobacteria > Pseudomonadales > Pseudomonadaceae > Pseudomonas > Pseudomonas sp. RW3S2. The sequence continues at coordinate 246,195 of NZ_JABWRM010000009.1, forward strand.
GCGGCGCGTGAAACTCAAGCGGCACAGTTTCATCTCGAATCTCTCAAAATTGAAGCCGCTACTGACGAAAAGCGGCGCACAGAGATGCTTCTTAACTATGCGGAAGCACACAAAGCTCTGAGTTTCATATGTCGCGAGTATTCGCTTACCTCGCTAGACATCATGGAAAACGCTAAAACCAGCAAGCTTGAGTATGACAAGCGATATCTCGAAAGCTGCCAACGCCTAGACAGCGCCAGAGCAACAATCGAAATATATTTTAACGACGCCTATAGCCTTACAGAAGAAATCTATGGCCAAATGAATATCTTCTGGGGGAATTTCACTGAAGTCACATCCCTCCTTGAGAACGACGAACCCTATGAAAAATATAAAAACTTCCATGAAAAAGCGGCTCAGGCCTCGCTAAGAATTTCAGAATTATCTGCGAAATGCAAAGCCGCAATCAAATCAAAAGCCCAACAGGGGATTCGGTAGCTACAACTGATAGGACATCGTTATCATCGCCGCTACACTTACAAGTCATCAGCATAGTAACCCCACTCTGCAATCATCTCGTCTATTGCCGAAGATATTCTTGACTCCGCCATCAATTCCATTGGCGTAAAGCTGAGACTCACAGCTACCGCCATGGCAAATGGGTCCAACTCGCAAGGCCTGAATGGCCATACCTGGATATTCATTACTGTCTTATCAAAGGGCTCACACCAATCAAATTTATCGACGACATCATTCATTTCAAGCCAATCCTGCATAGAGATAGCATAGGTTCTCCGGCTCCCATCAGCAATCATGGTATGCAGGCTCAGATAGGACTCACCCGCGATCATCAGCCCTGGATGGCTGAAGCATCGAACGCTGTAGGACATTAGTCTTGGAGATGAAACCACGCTCCGCACCCGCTGAAAATCTACCCTACCTCGTTCAAACTCCCAATCGAACCTCTTACGGAGAAAGCACTCAAGCTCAGGGTGGTTGGCCATCACCGTGTGAGAGTGATAGAGGGCCTGGAGCTTCACAGCGCCACCCCGCTCTCCAACCGTCGAATCAGTGTGTAGACCTCATTACACCCCTCAGTCGAAGCGAGAAGTTCAAGTGGGCGTCGATCACCGAGTCCGAGGCACTGCTGATTTACCCAGCTTACTGAGCTACCCTTGAAGAACCAAAGCAAGAGCGCTACGCATTTCACGTAGCTATCTATATAGCCGCTCTTGCTACTGAGAAGTGAGTTGGGCTCACATTTTTCATGATGCAAGTTACAACGGGCACGAAGCCATCCTTGCTGCTCACCAACGCGGCCTTGAGCCCCGCAGACCTCACAAACAAACCCCGAGACCAGCTCAGCAATATCGAGAAGCTGATCAACAACCTCGTCGCCGCCGCGGTGATACACACGCAGCAATCCGAATTTCTCTTTGACTTGGGTAATCTCGATCTTCAATCGCTCCAACTCTGCGTAGCGCTCGACGACCTGAAGGTTTGCTGAAATAAGGTCCAGCCAGCCATTCATGCATTCGAAGGAAAAATCTTCTTCAGCGGCTCGCGGGTTGCCGAAGAGGCTCGAATATCGGGATACGAGTCCTAACTCCAGAGGACGATACATTTAACTGTCCCCCTTAGACCACATGGTCTTAGCTGAGATCTCCGAAAGCTCAGAAGGATAAACTCTGCCATCGGTTAGCTCATATACGTACTTGGGCCCAATCAATCTGATCTCTTTCACCTCCTCCATGAGCCAAGTGTCGCTTCCGTTTAGCCATGGCGGAGAAACCAGCTGGATGCTTCTGATGAAAGCTTCCGGGGCATCCCTGGTCGCTAAGGCCAGCACATAGGGTGCGATCGGTATCATCATCTGCTGCCGGCAGACGACCGCCTCGTCGGCTGTCTCATATGTGACGTAAAACCATTCGTTGTTTGCTGTCTGGGAGATGTATGCCCACTGATGGGTGCCCTCCTCAGGGACGAAGTAGATGCTGGGTTGCAGCCGTGCTTGGTCGTTGGTTTCGAACATATTATTGACCCTATGGTGACCGGGATGAGGGACCTTCTTGGAGAGCCATGAGATCGCCACCACCCCAAAAGCCCGCCCAGCAGGAAAAATAAGCAGAAAAACGCAAAAAAACCCTACAACCGGAATTATAGTTCCTGTTCCTTCGCCAGCGCAACGTGTTGAATACTCGCTTTTAGGCGATTGCGGCATGGACTATAACGAAGCCTTTGGGAGCGTTTTCCGCTCACTGCGCCTCATGAGAGGTCTCACACAGGAGGCTTTTCAGCCCTCTGCAACAGAGCGCTACATTCGCAATATCGAGAAGGCAAAGCAGACACCGACCATCGAAATGGTCCGTGATCTCTGTGATGTTCTGCGTGTAAGCCCAATGACTTTGTTGGCAATAGTTGAAGCGAAACACACCGGCCAAAATTCGGAGGCTTTGATGAAAGCCGCGACTTTGGAACTAAGAAGCCTCAAAAAAACCTCAGGTATTTAATTAATATTATTGACCCCATCTGAATCTTTAGTCGTCCACCAGTTCGACACGCAACCGCACATACATAAAACTCTCCCCATGGGCAGCTAAACGAACTGGGCAAATTTTTTTGCCTCTTCAAAGAGCACGCATCTAAACTTATTTAGCGTGCGAGCCAGGCTGCCGACAGGGCTGATTCATGACGCACAAATTTATATATACGTCACTTTACCCCCAGCGTACCCCCTCCTTCGCAAAGATTCGACAATAGCGTGGCCATCATCTGCTTTTAGCGCCAGCTCCACCAGCTTAGCTAGCGTGCTGTCGACATCAATTTCTCCTTCTAAGTCTGAGAAAAACTCACCTTGCGAGAACTGAAAACTCTTGATTCTGAGTTTAGATGAAACGACCATCAAAAACGCACATACATCTTCTACGCACTCAGCGCCAAATAAAAATCCCGACACCTAAACCTCCTTTTAATTACTTTCTTCTAAATTATATTAATTTGACAACCCACAAAATCGAAACACATCGGAGACAATTAGTCCACCCTAGAAATCGATAACTGACCACCAACCTTTTAACAGGCTTCTTATTCAGCAATTCAAATACCAACCTCAAGCTTCTTATCTCACTCCGTGCAGTCTCTTTAGGGAAATCTTTGCGAAACGTGATTCAAGCTGTCCGTCCGCAGAGACTGGCACTGAGGTGTCCGTTGCGTGTGACAGACCTGTGAACGACGACCTGCTCAAGCTGGCCAAACGCGTCGCGGAACTGGCCGACAGCAAGGACGTCGACGGTATCGTCATTACCCACGGCACCGACACCCTGGAAGAGACTGCCTACTTCCTCAATCTGGTCGAGAAGACCGACAAGCCGATCGTGGTCGTCGGTTCCATGCGCCCGGGCACAGCGATGTCTGCCGACGGCATGCTCAACCTGTACAACGCGGTGGCTGTGGCTGGCGACAAGCAGTCGCGCGGCAAGGGCGTGCTGGTGACCATGAACGACGAGATCCAGTCCGGTCGCGATGTCAGCAAGTCGGTGAACATCAAGACCGAAGCCTTCAAGAGCGCCTGGGGCCCGATGGGCATGGTGGTGGAGGGCAAGTCCTACTGGTTCCGCCTGCCAGCCAAGCGCCACACCACTAACTCCGAGTTCGACATCAAGCAGATCAGCAGCCTGCCACAGGTGGACATCGCCTATGGCTACGGCAACGTGACCGACACCGCGTACAAAGCCCTGGCCCAGGGCGGTGCCAAGGCGATCATCCATGCTGGCACCGGCAATGGTTCGGTGTCGTCGCGCGTGGTGCCGGCACTGCAAGAACTGCGCAAGGACGGCGTACAGATCATTCGCTCCTCGCACGTCAACCAGGGCGGTTTCGTGCTGCGTAACGCCGAGCAGCCGGACGACAAGAACGACTGGGTCGTGGCCCATGACCTGAACCCGCAGAAAGCGCGGATCCTGGCCATGGTGGCCATGACCAAGACCCAGGACAGCAAGGAGCTGCAGCGGATCTTCTGGGAATATTGATCCAGCCATGAGCAAGGCTGCAGGTATGACGGCCCGGCTCACGATGTAAAGAGTAAAGCTGCCGCGATCTCTCCCTAGAGGTTGCGGCAGCCTCATCCTTCGGGGCGGCCTACTCGTGCCAGCCCCTCCAAGCGCCATAGATGCTTTTTGCCTGACACGCTGTTGCGAAAAAACTGACAGTGAAATACTGTACGCACATACAGCAAAACAAGGAAAGCTCCATGGCCAGCCCCGCCGCAGCGCCCAGCAGTTATGAACAACTCGGCGTACGCATCCAGAAGATCATCAACAGCCCCACCGCCCAGCGCAGCCGAGCAGCGCTGATCTTCCGCCTGGAGCACGAGTCCCCCGATGACTGGGAAACGCTGCTCGAGGAAATTGCCGAGAACGACAACGTCACCCTCGCCCATCGCGACGATGGCGGTATTCAGATCTTCTGGACCATCCCCAAAGAAGACTGATCCTTTCCCCGCCCCCTCTTCCACCGAAAGATGATTTGCGCTCGCCCATGAAAAAACTGCTGTCTGCCGTAGCCCTGCTCCTGTCCGTCGCCACTCCAGCGCTCGCCAACCCTCCCGCCACCTTTGCCGAAGCCAAGGTCGTGGCCAAACAGAAGATCTATCTCGACCAGGCCAGCAGCGCCATGGGTGAGCTCTACTGCGGCTGCAAATGGACATGGGTGGGCAAGTCCGGGGGGCGTATCGACCCCGCCTCCTGCGGCCTGCAAGCCCGAAAGCAACAGACCCGCGCCGACCGTACCGAATGGGAACACATCGTGCCGGCCTGGACCCTGGGCCATCAACGCCAGTGCTGGAAGAACGGCGGCCGCGAGCATTGCGCCGACGACGACCCGGTATTTCGCGCCATGGAAGCCGACCTGTTCAACCTGTACCCGGCGGTGGGCGAGGTGAATGGCGATCGCAGCAACTTCAACTATGGCATGGCCTCGGGTGTGGGGCAGCAGTACGGCCAGTGCAAGACCCGCGTCGATTTCAACCAGCGCGCTGCCGAGCCGCGCGATGAAGTCAAGGGCCTGGTCGCCCGCACCACCTTCTATATGTTCGATCGCTATGGCCTGAACATGTCGCGCCAGCAGCAACAACTGCTCATGGCCTGGGACAAGCAGTACCCGGTCACCGCCTGGGAGCGCGAGCGCGACCGCCGTATCGCCGGCATCATGGGGCACGCCAACCCGTTCGTGAGCGGCGAGCGACGCTGGACAGCCGGCTACAAGACCGTCGGCGACGGTGTTGTCAGCAGCCTTGCCGACAAACCTACCAAGGCCGCACCTCAGCCTACCCTGGCCAAGGTCAGCGTGACGGGTGCGATCATCGGCAACCAGAACAGCCACCTCTACCATTTGCCCAGCGGCTGCCCTGGCTACAATCAGGTGTCAGCCAAGAACCAGGTCAGCTTCGAGTCCGAGTCGCAAGCCCAGGCCGCCGGTTACCGCAAGGCCGGCAACTGCCGCTGACCCTCATGCCACCGGGGCGCGGGAGGTCCGCTCGACGGGCAGCGACACGAACTGGCTGACGTCATCCAGGCGCTGCAACTGCTCGCTGCTGAGTTTCACCTCAAGGGCCGCCAGGTTCGACTGTAACTGCACCAGCGAACGCGGCCCGATCAGCGGCAGCGTGTCGTGACTGGCAGCCCAGGCGATCGCTACCTGATCTGCCGGGACGCCATGCTCCTGTGCCACGTCCAGCAGCGCATCGAGGATCGCGCTGCGCTGCGGCGAATTCTCCGGCTGGAACACTTTGCCGCCCAGGCCCTGGGCGCGCCCCGACTCGCCCTGGCGGTACTTGCCGGTCAGCATGCCGCCACCCAAGGGCGAGAAAGTCATCATGCCCAAACCCAATGCCCGACAGGTCGGCAACAGGTCAAGCTCGCATTCGCGGCGCACCAGGCTGTGTTCGAACTGCGCAGCCGCGATGGGTACGGCGCGAGAAAGCTGGGCATAGGTGGCCGCGTGAGCCACACGCCAGGCGGGGAAGTTGGAAAGGCCGACATACAGCACCTTGCCTGATCGCGAGAGGTCTTCCAGGCCACGCAGCAGCTCTTCGGTCGGGGTCACATGATCGGGGAAGTGAGCCCAGTACAGATCGATACGGTCCGTGTTCAAACGCTTGAGGCTGGCCTCCAGGGAGGTGACCATGGCCTTGCGGCTATTGCCGGTGGTCAGCACCCCCGCGGCGGGCGACGCACCCTGGGTGAACTTGGTCGACAGCACCACCTCATCGCGGCGCCCCGCCAGCAAGCGCCCCAGATGTGTTTCAGATTCGCCGAACTGATAGATGTCCGCCGTGTCGATGAGGTTGCCGCCCGCCTCCAGGTAGGTGTCGAACATCGCCTTGCACGCCTCGGGGTCGGCGCCATGGCCCCACGCGGTGCCAAAGTTGCCTGTACCCAATGCCAGCTGGGACAGTCGTAATCCGGTCTTGCCAAAGGGTGTGTAACGCATGAATGCTCCTGAACTGATGAATACCGTTCCAACAGCCGCCAGGAATGATCGCTCCCGGTTGACAGAACATTTGCATATACAAATGTTGCAGGTACAATATTTCACATGAACACACCAATCAAGCCCTCCGGCTGCACAAATCTCAAACTGCGCCAGTTGACGCGCATGGTCACCCGTCACTACGACCAGCACCTGGCTGCCATAGGCCTGAAGAACACCCAGTACGCCCTGCTGTCCCACGTGCTGCGGCTCGGCCCGTTGCGCCCGGGCGAATTGGCCAAGGCCATGCAGATGGAGCCTTCGACCCTGACGCGCAACATGCAACCGTTGGTAGCTCAGGGCTGGCTGACGATTTCGGCAGGCGGCGACGCGCGCAGCCGTGCGGTGCAGATCACCGAGGCAGGGATAGATAAACGCGAAGAAGGTAATCAGGCGTGGCAGGCGGCACAGGATTCATTACAGGATGCGCTGGGGCTGGAACGCATCAGCGCGCTGCATGTACTGATGGATGCGTGCATGACCACGCTCAATGATCCGGAGGCTGAAGCTCCCCCCCTGTAGAATCGGCCCCGTAGCGTAACCAGGCGCTCCTGCGAAGGGCGTGGTGCCATCACGCCAGTGCCAGCAGATAGGCGCTGGCCTCACGATAACGACTCAACCGGGCGATGTCCGCGGGCCCCGGACACAGGATTCGCGAGAGGTCACTATTGTCGGCGAGGTCAGCCAGCTTCACCTCGCGCGCCAGCGGGTCACTGCCCAGGCGCACGACGAAATCCTCGTAGCGCTCACCCTCACGCCGACTCAACGCCAACAGCGCCGCCAGGATCTTCAGGGTGAAGCCTTCACGAGCCAGGTCTGACAGGGTCAGCGGCGTATCCTCCAGCACATCGTGAAGCACCGCGACGATCCGCTGCTCGGGCGTCGAGACCCGCTCCATCACCCGTAGCGGATGCAGGATATAAGCCGCGCCCCCCTTGTCGAATTGCCCTTCATGGGCCCTGGTCGCCACTACGATCGCTCGTTCCAGGTTGGACATGCTCCCTCTCCCCACTCAACCCTCTGGGTACCGACGATGCCCGATGGCAGGCGCATCGGCAAATACACCGTCACCTGAAGCATAGTCGGAAAAATACCGTTCGAGTTCAAAGCCCTGGCGCCAATGAATGTTCAGCGCCAGATCCTTGTCATCACAGGCATGCACACCACAATGCCTGCAACCTTTGCATGAGGGAGAAGCCGTCAGCGCTTGGCGCCATGCTGGATGACGATCGAGTCGGTACCCAGGCGCGCCATGACATCAGCCTTGCGTGCATCCGCTTCGCCCTTTGTAGGGAACGGCCCCATCAGCACCACAGGTTTGCCGTCGCGGTATTCGACCCAGGAGGGAATGCCCTTCTCGATCAGGCGAGCGGTCATGTCGGTGAGTGCGCCCATATTGGGCCCCTGCACCACCTCGACATCCCAGCCTTCCGGGGCCGGCTCGCCAGCCAGGGCATCGGCACGACGCTGCAACTCAGCACCGCCGCAGATCTCACGGATGCGTAGGTTGTTGCCGCTGTCGTCGACCAGGATTTCGTATTGGCCATCGTGCTTGATTGCCACATAGCTGCGATAGGCTTCGAACTGGCCGGCGTCGTCCTTGCCGCGGACCTGGCCGCAGATGGAGCCCTGGGTGTCGATCCGCACGTTGGCGAACTTGGCCGTCTTGGGGTTGTGCAGGTGTTCGGCCACCTGCTTGTGCACACCCTCGACCTCGTTTTCACAGCCCGCCAGGGCCAGCACCGCCATTACCACCGCCAGTTTGCGCACGCGTTCATCTCCCGATTCGAAGGGCCGGATTCTAGCATGGCGGGTCGGGAGCGCCGACGGCCAGGCTGTCGCAGGGCGTGTCACGCCCAGGCCGGTGTTTCCTGAGGCGAATGCAAAAAGGGCGATCCTTTTGGATCGCCCTTTTTGTCGATTTGGTAGGCACAATTGGACTCGAACCAACGACCCCCACCATGTCAAGGTGGTGCTCTAACCAACTGAGCTATGTGCCTGTCGTGTGGTGCGCATATTAGTGATCGATCGCACACCTGTAAAGCGTTTTTTCTCAAAAAAATCAAAAACTTTGCAGACCGGATCAAAGCCCGGACGCAAAAAAGGGCGATCCTTGCGGATCGCCCTTTTTGTCGATTTGGTAGGCACAATTGGACTCGAACCAACGACCCCCACCATGTCAAGGTGGTGCTCT